>JBOIFB010000053.1:0-13560 GCA_050741415.1 Burkholderiales bacterium
AGGACCAGCTGTGTCGCGCGCTCGATGCCGTCGACGTTGTTGTCGAAATCCACGCCGCGCTCGAACCGGTGCGAAGCGTCGCTGGCGAAGCCGAAGCGGCGCGCCCGGCCCGCGATCGCGGCGGGCGCGAAGAACGCCGACTCGAGATAGATGTTCTTGGTCCCTGACTCCGCTTTGGTGGAATCACCACCCATGATCCCGGCCAGGCCGATGACGCCCGAGTCGTCGGTGATGCACAGCACCGATTCGTCGACTTCGACCTCCTGTTCGTTCAGCAGCAGCACTTTCTCGCCCTTCATGCCGAAGCGCACCTCGATCGCGCCGTTGAGCTTGTCGAGGTCGTAGACGTGCAGCGGCCGCCCGAGTTCGAGCATGACGTAGTTGGTGACGTCCACCAGCGCCGAAATCGAGCGCTGGCCCGCGCGCTCGAGGCGCTGGCGCATCCAGTCCGGGGTCGAGGCGCGCGCGTCCACGCCGCGGATGACCCGTCCGGTGAAGCGGCCGCAGCCGTCCGGGGCGCTGACCCGAACCGGATGGCAGGCATCGCTGCGCGCCGGCACCGGCGTGGTGTCGGGCGCACGCATCGTCGCGCGGGTGAGCGCTGCGACCTCGCGTGCCACGCCCAAGATGGACAGGCAGTCGGCGCGGTTCGGCGTCAACTTGATGGCGAGCACGTGGTCGTCGAGCTCGAGCAGCGCGCGCACGTCGGCGCCGGGCGCGGTCCCGGCGGGAAGCTCCAGCAGTCCCGAGTGGTCCTCCGACAATCCCAGCTCGCGCGCCGAGCACAGCATGCCCTGGCTCTGCACGCCGCGCATGCTGGCAAGTTTGATTTCGCCGCCGGCCAGCCGCGCGCCGACTTTGGCCAGCGGCGCAAGCATGCCTGCGCGCACGTTCGGTGCCCCGCATACGATCGAGAGCGTCTGTCCGCCGGCGTCCACCTTGCACACGCTCAGCTTGTCGGCGTTGGGGTGCCGCGCAATTTCGAGCACGCGCGCCGCGACCACGCCCTCGAAGGGCGCGGCGAGCGGCGCGCACGATTCGACTTCGAGGCCCGACATGGTGAGCAGGTGCGCCAGCTCGTCCGTCGTCAGCGACGGGTCGACCAGGCGGCGGAGCCAGCTCTCGGGTACGTTCATGTCAGGTCAGGCGAACTGCCTGAGAAACCTCAGGTCACCGTCGAAAAACAGGCGCAGGTCGTCGATGCCGTAACGCAGCATCGTCAGGCGTTCGAGGCCGCTGCCGAAGGCGAAGCCGATGTAGCGCTCGGGGTCGAGGCCGAAGTTTCGCACCACGTTGGGATGCACCTGCCCCGAGCCCGAGATTTCCAGCCAGCGGCCCTTGAGCGGGCCGCTGTCGAACATCATGTCGATCTCGGCCGACGGCTCAGTGAAGGGGAAGAACGAAGGGCGAAACCGAACGTCGAGGGCTTCGGTCTCGAAGAAACGGTGCAGGAAGTCGGTATACACGCCCTTCAGGTCGGCGAAGCTGATGTCCTCGTCGATCCACAGTCCTTCCACCTGGTGGAACATCGGCGAGTGGGTCGCGTCCGAATCGACGCGATAGGTGCGCCCGGGCGCAATGACCTTGATCGGCGGCCGGTGCATGCGCGCATAACGCACCTGCATCGGACTGGTGTGGGTGCGCAAGAGCAGATTGAGGCCCTGCGCGTCCTTCAGGTCGACGTAGAACGTGTCCTGCATTGAGCGCGCAGGATGGTTTTCCGGATTGTTGAGCGCGCTGAAGTTGTACCAGTCGGTCTCGATCTCGGGACCGTCGGCGACGTCGAAGCCGACCGAGCGGAAGATCTGCTCTACCCGCTGCCAAGTGCGCATCATCGGGTGCAGGCCGCCGCCGCCGCGGCCGCGTCCCGGCAACGTGACATCGAGCGCCCCCTCGGCCAGCCGTTCGTTCAATGCCGCCTCGGCGAGCGCTGCGCGGCGCGCCTCGAGCGCCTGCTCCAGGCGCACCTTGGCAGAGTTGATCGCCTGCCCCGCGCCCTTGCGTTCCTCCGCCGGCAGCTGCCCGAGCGATTTCAGCAGCGCGGTCAGCTCGCCCCCCTTGCCGAGGTAGCGCGCCTTGGCGTTTTCGAGCGCCGCAGAGTCTACCGCCCGACTCAGGTCGGCGAGCGCACGATCGACGATGGCTTCGACGTCAGACATGTCCAGAAATACGAAGCGAGGGTCTGGCCCTCGCTTCTGTTCGTTGCGCGTCCCGGCGCGGGGCTCAGTGCGCGAGGCTGGCTTTGACCTGATTCGCGATCTTCGCGAACGCCGGCTTATCGAGCACCGCAAGGTCGGCCAGCACCTTGCGGTCGATCTCGATATTGGCGCGCTTCAGGCCCGCCATGAATGTGCTGTAGCTCAAGCCCAGCTCACGCACCGCGGCGTTGATCCGGGTGATCCACAAAGAGCGGATCTCGCGCTTGCGCTGGCGCCGGTCGCGGTAGGCGTACTGCCCCGCTTTCATCACCGCCTGCTTGGCGATACGGTAAACATTGCCGCGGCGCCCGCGAAACCCCTTCGACTGCTTGAGGACCTTCTTGTGGCGCGCACGGGAGGTTACGCCTCGTTTGACTCGTGGCATGGCGTCCTCCTTAACCCGCGTACGGCAGCATCTGGCGGACCTGCCGCTTGTTGCTGGCGTGTACCGAACCCGTACCGCGCAGCTGGCGCTTTCTCTTCTGCGACTTCTTGGTCAGGATGTGGCGCATATACGCGTGCGAGCGCTTGATGGTGCCGCTCGAGCGGATCTTGAACCGCTTCGATGCGCTCTTCTTCGACTTCATCTTGGGCATGTCTGCTCCCGTCTTTTAGCCTGACGCCGGGTGGCCCGCTGCGCAGGCGCTTGATACCCGGTCATCACTTGTATCGCGCCGCGCAAGCCCGCGCGACGCGAAGAAACTATGCTGTTTCGGCCGGCTTCGTTGCCGGTTTCGCTGCCTGCCTGGGCGCTTCCGATGCGGTCGACTTCTTTCCCTTGGTCGGAATCACCTTCTTCTTGGGCCCCATCACCATCACCATCTGGCGACCCTCCATCTTCGGAAACTGCTCGAGCACGCCGTGCGGTTCCAGATCCGCCTTCACCCGCTCGAGCACCCGGAAGCCGAATTCCTGGTGCGCCATTTCGCGGCCGCGGAAGCGTAGGGTCACCTTGACCTTGTCTCCCTCTTCAAGGAACTGGACCAGCTTGCCCAGCTTGATCTTGTAGTCGCCTTCATCGGTGCGCGGCCGGAACTTGATCTCCTTGACTTGGATCTGCTTCTGCTTGAGCTTGGCTTCGTGCGCCTTTTTCTGCTCACGGTAGCGGAATTTGCCGAAGTCCATGAGCTTGCAAACCGGAGGCTTGGCGAGCGGCGCGATCTCTACCAGATCGACTTCCTGCTCCTCTGCCATCCGCATTGCATCGGCGATCGGCACGATGCCGAGCTGATCTCCGTTGTCTGCCACCAAGCGCACTTCAAGTGCGGTGATCTCCCCGTTGAGACGTTGCGCTTTCTCGAGTGTGATGAGTACATCCCCTCTTCAGGCGGCTCGTTGCGGTCGCCGCTCTGACCGTGCGAAACCCCGTTTCGCGAAAAATCAGGCCGTGCCCAGCGCTTCCGCCTCGCTTCGGAGGCGCGCGATGAAGTCCTCGAGCGCCATGACGCCGAGATCCTCACCGCCGCGCGTGCGCACGGCCACGTTTCCAGCCTGCTTTTCCTTGTCCCCGACGATCAGTTGGTAGGGAAGCTTCTGCAAGCTATGTTCCCGAATTTTATAGGAAATTTTTTCGTTCCGCAAATCTGCCACCGCGCGCCAGCCTTCGACGCGCAGGCGCTCCGTCACCGCTGCGGCGTAATCAGCCTGATGCTCCGAAATGCTCATTACCACGACCTGCACGGGCGCAAGCCAGAGCGGAAATGCACCGGCATGGTGCTCAATCAGGATGCCGAGGAAGCGCTCCATCGAGCCGACGATCGCGCGATGCAGCATGACCGGCACGTGGCGCGCATTGTCCTCGCCGACGTATTCGGCGCCCAGGCGCTCGGGCATGAAAAAGTCGACCTGGATCGTGCCGCATTGCCATACGCGGCCGATCGCGTCCTTGAGCGAATACTCGATCTTCGGTCCGTAGAAAGCCCCTTCGCCGGGAGAAACCTGGAAATCGATCCCCGCGCGCCGCAGCGATTCGATCAGCGCCGCCTCGGCCTTGTCCCACAGCTCGTCGGCGCCGATGCGCTTGTCCGGCCGGGTGGAGACCCGGTAGATGATGTCGGGGAAGCCGAAATCGCGATAAACCTTCTGCAATAGCGCGGTGAACGCCTGGCATTCGCCCAAGATCTGGCTTTCGGTGCAGAAGATGTGGCCGTCATCCTGCACGAAGCCGCGCGCGCGCATCAGGCCGTGCAGCGCGCCGGAAGGCTCGTTGCGGTGGCAGGTTCCGAACTCGCCCAGACGGTAGGGCAGATCGCGGTAGCTCTTCACGCCCTGGTTGAAGATCTGGATGTGGCCCGGGCAGTTCATCGGCTTGACCGCGTAGTCGCGGTTCTCGGACGCCGTGGTGAACATGTTCTCGCGGTAATTCTCCCAGTGCCCAGTGCGCTCCCAGATGCTGCGATCGAGGATCATAGGGCAGTGCACTTCGAGGTAGCCGTTGTCGCGGTAGACGCGCCGCATGTACTGCTCGACCTGCTGCCACAGGGTCCAGCCCTTGGCGTGCCAGAACACCAGGCCGGGCGCCTCGTCCTGCATATGGAACAGATCCAATTGCTTGCCAAGACGCCGGTGATCGCGCTTTTCCGCCTCCTCCAGCATCCTGAGATACGCGTCCTGATCCTCTTTCTTCGCCCATGCGGTGCCGTAGATGCGCTGCAGCATCTCGTTGTTCGAGTCGCCGCGCCAGTACGCGCCCGCCAGCCGCATCAGCTTGAACACCTTGAGCTTGCCGGTCGAGGGCACGTGCGGCCCGCGGCACAGGTCGATGAAGTTGCCCTGCTCGTAGAGTGAGATGTCCTCGCCCGACGGAATCGAGGCGATGATCTCAGCCTTGTACAGCTCGCCCTGATCGCGGAAGAACTTTACCGCGGCGTCGCGTGGCATGACCTTGCGCACCACGGGAATGTCGCGCTTGACGATTTCGCCCATGCGCTTCTCGATCGCCGCCAGGTCCTCGGGGGTGAACGGCCGCTTATAGGCGAAGTCGTAGTAGAAGCCGTTCTCGATCACCGGGCCGATCGTGACCTGCGCGTCGGGAAACAAATCCTTGACCGCGTGCGCGAGCAGGTGCGCGGTCGAATGGCGCAGAATCTCCAGCCCCTCCGAGTCGCGTTCGGTGACGATCGCGAGCTCGGCGTCGCGATCGATCGGGAAACTGGTATCGACCAGCCTGCCGTCGACTTTCGCGGCCAGCGCCGCGCGCGCCAGTCCGGCCCCGATCGAGCGAGCGACCTCGGCCACCGTGACGGGGCCGGGGAAGCTCTTGTGCGAGCCGTCGGGCAAGCGGATGTTCGGCATCTGTCGTGGCCCCTCGGGAGGCAAAAAAGCGCGGTCGCGCCGCGCTTTATTCGGCACTCAGTCCGGGCGGAAGCTGGTAGGCGCGATTGGACTCGAACCAACGACCCCTACCATGTCAAGGTAGTGCTCTAACCAGCTGAGCTACGCGCCTGAAAGGAGCGGATTCTAGCGTATCCTGCCTCCGTCCCTCAATGACGTAACGCAGACGCTACGTTTCCCGAACGAGCTTCCGTATGGCGTGTCGAATCGAATAATGGAGAAATTCCGGTGGACCTGATCCTCTGGCGGCATGCCGAGGCTGAAGAAGGCGGGCCCGACCTCGAGCGGCGCCTGACCGCCAGAGGCCTGAAGCACGCCGGCCACGCAGCGGCCTGGCTCCTGCAGCGGCTGCCGTCGAAGTTCACCGTGATCGCGAGCCCGGCGCGGCGCACCCGCGAGACGGCCGAGGCGCTGGGCGTCAAGTTCAGGACCTCGCCCAAGCTCGCGCCCGGCGCTTTGGTGGCGGAGGTGCTCGCGGCAGCCGAGTGGCCCGAGCGCAAAGGCGCGGTCGTCGTGGTCGGGCACCAGCCGGCGCTCGGTCTCGCGGCCGCTTACCTGGTCTGCGGCAGCAAGGACGAATGGACCATCAAGAAGGGCGGCCTGTGGTGGCTGAGCAACCGCGTGCGCGACGACGACTCGCAGGTCGTGGTGCGCGCGGTCGTCGCGCCGGACCTGCTCTGACTACGGCCGGCTCAGCACCGCGACCTTCTTCTCCGACAGTCCGCTCACGCTGAGCCTCATGCCGACCGCCTTCCAGTAGTCGGCCTCCGACTCGAGCGCGCCCGCGGTCAACGGGTTCGCCTCCAGCCACGCCTGCGGCAACTCGAGCGAAAAGCCGGCCGGATCCGCCGCCACCCGCAGCAGCGGCAGCTTGAGGTCCGCGCGCCGGCGCAGGATCAGCGAGGCGAGCCGCAGCGCGCACACCAGCGCCCAATCGGCCGACTCGGGGCCGGCATCCTCGACCTTGGCCAGCTTGCCGCGATGCGCCAGCACCACCCGCGCGAGGCGCTGCTGCTCCATACGCGAGAATCCCGGCATGTCGGCGTTCGACAGCACGTAGGCCGAGTGCTTGTGGTATTGCGCGTGCGCGATCGAGCGCCCGATTTCGGCCAGGCGCGCCGCCCAGTCGAGCAGCATCCGGTCCGGGTCGTCTTCCCGCTCGCGCTCCGCGCCGGCGGTCAAGGCGTCGTAGATCCCGAGCGCGAGGTTGCGCACGCGCTCGGCCTGCGCCGCGTCGACGTGGTAGCGGCGCATGAACTGGACAACGGTCGCCTCGCGCATGTCGCCGCGGTGCTGCACGCGGCCGAGCAGGTCGTAGAGCACGCCGTGGCGCAGCGCGCCGTCGCACACGCGCATCGCCTCGATATCGAGCTCCTCCAGCGCGGCGCCCAGGATCGCCACCCCGCCGGGCAGCACCGGGGCGCGGTTCGCGCGCAAGCCTGCGATGCGCTCGGGGTCCGCGCGCTCGTGCTTGATCAGCAGGCTGCGCAGCTTGTCGAGTCCGTCACGCGTGATGCCGTCCTCGGAGAAGCCGTTCTCGCGCAAAATGACCTCGATCGAGCGCGCGGTGCCGGACGAGCCCACCGCCTCGTCCCATCCGGTGCTGCGGTACGCGCGAACCATGCCGCCCAGCTCCTGGCGCGCGGCCAACTCGGCGCGCTTCATGCGCGCCTTGTCGATCCTGCCTTCGGGAAAGTGCTTCAGGCTGTAGCTGAGGCAACCCATATAGAGCGATTCGGTAAGCTGCGGCTCGTAGCCGGTGCCGATGATGAGCTCGGTCGAGCCTCCGCCCACGTCGATCACCAGCCGGCGATGCTCCGCCGCGGGCAGCGAGCGCGCGACGCCGACGTAGATCAGGCGCGCTTCCTCGCGCCCCGCGATGACCTCGATCGGAAAGCCGAGCACCTGGCGCGCCTCGCGCAGGAACTGCGGCGCGTTCTTCGCCACCCGCAGGGTGTTGGTGCCGACCGCGCGCACCGCCTGCCGCGGCATTCCCCTCAGGCGCTCGCCGAACTTGCGCAGCGCCTCGAGCGCGCGCGCCTGCGTGGCGCGGTCGATGCGCCTCTCGACGGTGAGACCCGCGCCGAGCCGGACCAGCTCGCGCAGCGAATCGAGCGGATAGATCTGGCCGCCTTCGACGCGCCCGATCTGCAGGTGAAAACTGTTCGAACCGAGATCGACCGCAGCGAGGGTTTCGTGGCGCGCCATTGCGGTGGCCAGCTTAGCGCCGCCGGCTGCCGCCGGCAAACGCCGGGGCGGTACACTGATACCTCCAAAAATGAAAAAGGCCTACCCCAGCGCCCATTTCCTGAACCGCGAGCTCGGCCTGCTTGCGTTCAACCGGCGCGTGCTTGCCCAGGCCGCGGACGAATCCGCGCCGCTGCTCGAGCGGCTGCGCTTTCTCACCATCGTGTCGTCGAACCTGGACGAGTTCTTCGAGATCCGCGTCGCCGGCCTGAAGGAGCAAATCAAGCTCGACATTCCCGAGCCGGGCCCGGACGGGCGCAGCCCGGCGGAGGTCTTTGCCGAGGTGGCGCGCGAGGCGCACGCGCTGGTCGCGGAGCAGTACCGGCTGCTGAACGAGGTCGTGCTGCCCAAGCTGGCGCAGGAAGGCGTGCGCTTTCTGCGCCGCACCGACTGGAGCGCGGGCCAGCGGCAGTGGATCCGCGACTATTTTCTGCGCGAGGCGCTGCCGGTGCTGACCCCGATCGGCCTGGATCCGGCGCACCCCTTTCCGAAGGTGCTGAACAAGAGCCTCAACTTCGCCGTCGAGCTCGAGGGCAAGGACGCGTTCGGGCGCAGCTCGGGCGCGGCGATCGTGCAGGCCCCGCGCGTGCTGCCGCGGGTCATCCGCCTGCCGCGCGAGGTCTCGGGCGGCGAGTACGACTTCGTGTTCCTGTCCTCGGTCCTGCACGCGCACGTCGACGAGCTGTTCGCCGGCATGAAGATTCGGGGCTGCTACCAGTTCCGCGTGACGCGCAACTCGGACCTGTTCGTGGACGAGGAGGAGATCAAGAACCTGCGCATCGCCCTGCAGGGCGAGCTGCTGCACCGGCACTTCGGCGATGCGGTGCGGCTCGAGGTCGCCGACAATTGCTCGCCCACGATGGTCGAGTTCCTGCTGCAGCAGTTCGGCCTGGCCGAGTCCGACTTGTACCGCGTCGAAGGCCCGGTCAACCTGTACCGGCTGCGCGAAGTGCCGGCGCAGGTCGACCGGCCGGACCTGAACTACGCGTCGTTCCAGCCCGGCATCCCGGCGCCGCTGGACAAGCGCGACGGCCTGTTCGAGGTGCTCGCGCGCCAGGATGCGCTGCTGCACCATCCCTACCAGTCGTTCACGCCGGTGATCGACTTCATCCGCGCCACCGCCGCCGATCCGCAGGTGATCGCGATCAAGCAGACCGTGTACCGCACCGGCACCGATTCGGAGCTGATGGAGCTGCTGATCGACGCCGCGCGGCGCGGCAAGGAAGTCACGGTGGTGGTCGAGCTGATGGCTCGCTTCGATGAGGAGGCGAACCTGAATTGGGCCGAGCGCCTGGAGGAGGTCGGCGCGCACGTGGTGTACGGCGTGGTCGGTCACAAAACGCACGCCAAGATGGCGCTCGTGGTGCGGCGCGAAGAAGGCCCCGGCGGTAAGCTGCTCAAGCGCTATGTCCACCTCGCGACCGGCAACTACAACCCGCGCACGGCGCGCCTGTACACCGACTTCGGCCTGATGACGTCCAACGAAGAGCTTTGCAGCGACGTGAACGAGGTGTTCAAGCAGCTCACCGGGCTGGGGCGCGCGAGCCGGATGCGCCACCTCTGGCAGTCGCCGTTCACGCTGCACAAGCGCATCGTCGCGGCGATCCGCAACGAGGCGGCCAACGCCGCCGAGGGCAAGCCCGCGCGCATCATCGCCAAGATGAATTCGCTGCTGGAGCCCGCGATCGTCGAGGAGCTGTATGCTGCGTCGCAGGCCGGAGCGAAAATCGACCTCATCGTGCGCGGCGTGTGCGCACTCAAGCCGGGAATTCCCGGCCTGTCGGAGAACATCCGGGTGATCTCGATCGTCGGACGCTTTCTCGAGCACTCGCGCGTGTTCTGCTTTCACAACGGCGGCGACGACGACGTCTACCTCGCGAGCGCCGACTGGATGGACCGCAACTTCTTCCGCCGCATCGAGCTGTGCTTTCCCGTGCTCGACCCCGCGCTCAAGCGGCGCGTGATCCGCGAGGGGCTGCAGCCCTACCTCGACGACAACTGCCAGTCCTGGATGATGGACGCCGAAGGCGGCTACGAGCGCGTCAGGCCGCGCCGGGGGCGGCGCCGCTCGGCCCAGGAAGAGCTGCTGTTCACCCTCGCGACGCCGTCATGAAGGGCGCGAGCGGCCTGCGCCGCATCGTTCTCGCCACGCGCTACTCGGCTGAGGGCTTGATCGCCGCTTTCAGGGGCGAGGCCGCGTTCCGCGAGGAGCTCGCGCTCGCGGTAGTTCTCGTGCCGCTGGGAATCTGGCTGGGCGACGACGGCACGCAGCGCGCCCTGCTCGCCGGCAGCATCCTGCTCGTGCTGATGGTCGAACTGCTGAACTCCGCGGTCGAAGCGGCGGTGGACAGAGTCTCGCAGGATCGGCATCCGCTGGCCAAGCGCGCCAAGGACCTTGGCAGCGCCGCGGTCATGCTTTCCCTCGCCGCCGCCGCGCTGATCTGGCTGCTCGTTCTGCTCTAGCGCAGCGCTCAACCGCGTGCGGCGCGGATCACTCCCGGCACCTCCTTGACCACGGCGAAGGCGCGCCTGAGCTGCGCCAGGTCGCCGACGTCGAAGCAAAAGCGCATGAAGGCGAGCTCGTCGCGGCTCTGGGTGCGCACCGCGGTGACGTTGATGCGCTCGCGCGCCAGCGCATCGCCGATGTCGCGCAGCAGCCCGGGACGGTCGCTCGCCGTCACCACCATGTCCACCGCATAGGCCCCGCCGGTGCTGCCGTCCCATTGCGCCTCGATCAGGCGCTCTGGGTGGCGCTCGGCGAGCCGCTTCAGGCTCGCGCAGTCCTCGCGGTGGATCGACACGCCCTTGCCGCGCGTGACGAAGCCGCGCACCGGATCCGGCGGCACCGGCTTGCAGCACTTCGAAAGCTGGGTCAGCAGCCGGTCGACGCCGACCACCAGCACGCCGCCTTTGCCCGTGGCTGAACGTGCGCGACGCTGCGCGGGCGCAGGTGCGGGCGTCGGACTCGGCATCGCGGCGCCCATGCCACGCAGCGCGGACTGCAGTTGGCGCAGGTTCACTTCGTCGCGCGCGACTGCGGCGAACAGGTCGTCCTGGCGCGAAAAACCCAGCCGCGCCGCGAGCGTCTCGAGCCTGGCCTGGCTCGCGCCCTCGCGCTTGAGCTCCTTTTCGACCGCCGCGCGCCCGGCCGCGACGGTCTCCGACAGCGCCTGGCTGTTGAACCATTGGCGAATCTTCTGCCGCGCGCGCGGGCTCTTGACGAAGCCGCGCTCGGGGCTGAGCCAGTCGCGCGACGGGCCGCCGCTCTTGGCGGCCGTGATCTCGACCCGCTGCCCGCTCTTGAGCGCAGTCTCGAGCGGGACGATCTGCCCATCGACTTTCGCGCCGCGGCAGCGGTGCCCGAGATCGGTGTGCAGCGCGTAGGCGAAGTCCACCGGCGTCGAACCCGCCGGCAAGTCGATCACCTTGCCAAGCGGCGTCACCACGTAGACCGTGTCGTCGAGCGCGGCCTGGCGCGTCTTCTGCGCCCATTTCGAGCCGTCGGTCACCTCGTCGCGCCAAGCGAGCAGCTGGCGCAGCCAGGCGATCTTGTCTTCGAACTTGCCCTGGGAGCGCGTCGCTGCGCCCGCTTCCTTGTAGCGCCAGTGCGCCGCGACCCCGAACTCGGCTTGGCGATGCATCTCGGTGGTGCGGATCTGCACTTCCAGCGTCCGGCCGCCGGGGCCGATCACCGCCGTGTGCAGCGACTGGTAGTCGTTGCCCTTGGGGCGCGAGATATAGTCGTCGAATTCGTTCGCAATCGGTTGCCACAGGTCGTGCACTACGCCGAGCGCGGCATAGCATTCCCCGGCCGAGCCGACGATCACGCGCAGCGCCCGCACGTCGTACAACTCGGAGAATTCGAGCCTCTTCGCGCGCATCTTGTTCCAGATCGAATAGATGTGCTTGGGGCGGCCGGCGATCCCCGCTTCGACCCCGGCGGCGCGCAGCGCGCGCGCGAGCTGCGCCATCGCGTCCTGGATGTACTGCTCGCGCTCGGTGCGCTTTTCATCCAGCATCTGCGCGATCTTCTTGTAGGTCTCGGGCTCGAGGAAACGAAACGACAGGTCCTCCAGCTCCCACTTGAGCTGCCACACGCCCAGGCGATTAGCGAGCGGCGCGTAGATGTCGAGTGTCTCGCGCGCGTAGCCGTCTCGGGCGGGCGCCGGGTTCCTGGCGTACCAGCGCAGCGTCTGAGTGCGGCTCGCGAGCCGGATCAGGACCATGCGGATGTCCTCGACCATGCCGAGCACCATCTGGCGCAGGATTTCGATCTGCTGCTGCGGCGTGCCGCGCGTCAGGACGCGCAGCTGGTAGAGCTTCTCCACCCCCGCCGCGAGCGCGGCGACATCCTCGCCGAACTTCTCGCGCAGCACGTCCGCCGCGCCGGCGTACTTCGGTGCGGCGAACAGCACGCCGGCCGCGCGCCCGGCCGGATCGAGCCCGATCGAGGCGAGGTTCGCCGCGAGGCCGAGCGCGTGCGGCCAGACCGGCTCGCCGGTCGACAGCGCCTTCCCCGCGTACAGCGGCTGCGCGAATACGAGCGCCCGCTCGACCAGGGCGCGATCCCCGCCGTCCAGTCCCGCGGCGATCGGCTCGAGCGCGGCCGAGCTGTTTTGCGGGCGAAGCTGAACGACCGAGACCATGCTGATATTGTAGCGGGCCCATGTCGGACACCCGCACCCCGGCCAAGGTTTCCCCGCACCTGCTCCTCGCGCTCACGGCGCTTTTCTGGGCCGGGCACTGGATCGTCGCGCGCGGGGTGCACCTCGAGGTCACCCCGGTTTCGCTCGCATTCTGGCGCTGGATGACCGCGATCGCGCTGCTCGTGCCGCTCACCGGACGGCAGCTTGCGCGCGACTGGCCGGTCGTGCGCGCGCACTGGAAGGCGATCGCGCTGTTCGGCCTCACGGGCAACGCGGTCTACAACACGGTCGGCTACTACGGCATCCGGGAAACCACGGCGACCAATGCGCTGCTGATTCAGTCGGTGACCCCGGCGCTGATCCCGCTGTTCGCGCTGGTGCTGTTCGGCGAGCGGATCGGCGCGCGCGCGGCGCTCGGGGTCGCGGTCTCGTTCTGCGGCGTGCTGGCGATCGTGAGCCGGCTCGACCCGCAGCTGCTCGCCGGTTTCCGGATCAACCACGGCGACCTGTTCCTGCTCGGCAACGCGGCGATGTGGGCCTTGTACACCGTGTGCCTGCGCTTCAAGCCGCCGGCGCTGTCGCAGCTGAGCTTCCTGCTCGCGTGCTCGCTGTTCAGCATGCTCGTGATGCTGCCGCTCTACGCCGCGGATCTCGCTGCCGGAGGGCGCATCGTCCCCGGCTGAGGCCCGGTGCTCGGCATCCTCTACCTGGGGCTGCTGCCGTCGGTCGCCTGCTACGCCATGTGGGGCAAGGGAGTGCAGGCGATCGGCGCCGGGGCAGCCGGGGCCTATCTCTACCTCATCCCGCCGTTCGGCGTCGTGATGGCGGTGGGGTTCCTGGGCGAGCGGCTGCACCTGTACCATGCGGTGGGCATGGTGCTGATCTTCGCCGGGGTGTGGCTCGCGGCGCAGCGCCGGCGCTGACGGGAGCGAGCGGCAATGGGCTGGCTCAAGCGCTGGCGGCACCGGCGGGTGCTGGCCAGGCACCGCATCGACCCGGCGCTGTGGCACCGCGTGGCGTCGAAGCTGCACTTCCTGCGCGGGCTCGACGCCGATCAGACACGGCGGCTGCAGGAGCTGGCGCTGCTGTTCCTGGCCGAGAAGCAGTTCACCGGGGTGCGCGGCCAGGCGCTGGAC
>JBOIFB010000054.1:0-13436 GCA_050741415.1 Burkholderiales bacterium
GCGACGGAGACCTCGCGCACCTGCGAGGACAGGTCGACAAAATAGGCGTTGTCGGAAACCCGATTGAAATCGAGCGCGCCGCGCAACTCGGGCGTGAACTGCTGCTGGTGCTGGAGCGAAACACCCCAGCGCGGAATTCCGCGTGAAAGATCGTCGGGCAGGTACTCGAGGCGCATTTGACCGCTGTAGCTAGGGTCGATGTAGCGGTACTCGGACTTGAGCTGCTCGCCGCGCTTGCTCATGTAGACCGGCATGATGGTCGCGTCCTGCTCGGGCGCGATGTTCCAGTAGTAGGGCAAGCCGAACTCCAGGCCGCGCAGCGTGTTTTGCGAAAGGTACGGAGTTACAAATCCCGACTTGCGTTGATTCTCGAGCGGAAATGAGGCGTACGGCAGGTAGGCGATCGTAGTGTCGAAAAAGCGCAGCTTCGCGTCGCGCGCATGCGCGACCTCGGTGTTGAAATCGAGATCCAGCTTGCCCACCACCAGCTTCCAGTCTTCCTTGTCCGCGCGGCAGGTCGTATAGGTCGCGTTGTCCATCCGCAAGTGATCCTTGCCGAGGAACTCGAGCTTGTCGGCGGTCCCGCGCGAGGTTTGCTGGCGCTCGATGACGAAGGTGGGCTTCTCGAGCACGCCGCTGTCGACGCGCGTGTCGTAGCTCAAGCTCGGCCCGAAGAAGCGGTCGCCGTCGCGTTGCAGCCGCACGCCGCCGGAAGCCTCGATGCGGCCGAATTCCTGGTTGAACTTGAGGTAGTTGCTAAACACGCTGAGGTCGTCGCGGTGCAACTCGACCTTGCCGCGCGCGACGACCTCGAGCCCCGACACGCCTTCGATGCTCTGGGCGTCGATCGTGGTCGGACCGTCGTCCGCGGCTTGCGGCGCGGGCGCATCCGCCTGCGCCCTCGCGCCCGACGCGGCGCAAAGGATGACAAGCAGCGTCGCGAAGCGGGCGGCGGGAACGGCCAGCTTCCGCGCGAAGCGGTGCTGCATAGGCGGAAGGGAAAGGGGTGATTCTTGAGTGCTAAAATGTCACAATTCGCCGGATTTCGCAACGGAACTCGTGGACGTACGCCTCGACGCGCTCGAGCGCTGGCTCGCAGCGCAGCTCCCGGGCAATGCGTTCGCGCTCACGCCGGCCTCCGAGGACGCGAGCTTCCGGCGCTACTTCCGCGCCGCACTGGAGGACGGTCGCAGCTTCATTGCGATGGACGCTCCTCCCGACAAGGAGGATTGCCGGCCTTTCGTGCACGTCGCGCGCCTGCTGTGCGAAGCGCAGGTGAACGCACCGCAAATCCACGCGCAGGACCTGGCGCGGGGGTTCCTGCTGCTGTCCGACCTCGGCCACACGACCTACCTTGCGGCGCTAAACGACGGCAACGCCGACGTGCTGTTCGACGACGCCATCGGCGCGCTCGTGCGCTGGCAGCTTGGCACCCGCGCCGGCGAGCTGCCGCCGTACGACGAAGCGCTGCTGCGCCGGGAGATGGCGCTGTTCCCCGAGTGGTATCTCGGCCGCCATCTCGGCCTTGCGCTCTCGGCAGCGCAGCAGGCCGCGCTCGAAGCCGCGTTCGCCCGGCTCGCGGCGAGCGCGCTCGCGCAGCCGTCGGTCTACGTTCATCGCGACTACATGCCGCGCAATCTCATGCTGTGCGAGCTCAACCCGGGCGTGCTCGACTTCCAGGACGCGGTCATCGGCCCGATCAGCTACGACATCGCCTCGCTGTTGCGCGACGCTTTCATCAGCTGGGACGAAGCGCGCGTGCTCGACTGGTGCGCGCGCTACTGGGAGGCGGCCAAGCGGGCGCGGCTGCCGGTCGACGCGGACTTCGCCGAGTTCTACCGGAGCTTCGAATGGATGGGGCTGCAGCGCCACCTCAAGGTGCTCGGCATCTTCGCTCGCCTGACCTACCGCGACGGCAAGGCGAAGTACCTTGCGGACACGCCTCGCTTTCTCGGCTATGCGCGCGCCGCAGCGAGACGCTATTCCGCGCTCGCGCCGCTCGCGCGGCTGCTGGACGAAATCTCCTGCAAGCCGCAATGAAGGCGATGATCCTCGCAGCCGGGCGCGGCGAGCGCCTGCGTCCGGTCACCGATCGGCTGCCCAAGCCGCTGCTCGAGGTCGGCGGCAGGCCGCTGCTCGCCTGGCACCTCGAGCGGCTCGCCGCGGCGCGGATCCGCGAAGTGATCATCAACGTCTCGCACTTCGCGGATCTGATCGTCGAACGCATCGGCGACGGCGCCGCGTTCGGTCTTGCGATCGTCTACTCGCGCGAGTCGCAGCCGCTCGAGACCGCGGGAGGAATCGCGCAGGCGCGGGCGCGCCTGGGCGAAGCGCCGTTCCTGCTCGTCAACGGCGACGTCTATTGCGAGTGCGATTTCACCCGTCTGCGCAGCCGGCGCCTCGGGCCGCGCCTGGCGCACCTGATGCTGGTGCCGAACCCGGCGCACCGCCCGCAGGGGGATTTCAGCCTCGAGGCGGGCAGCGTCGGGAACGGCGCCGGCGCGCGCTACACTTATGCCGGCATCGCCGTGATGTCGCCCGCCATGGTGGACGGCATCGAGCCTGGAGCCAAAGCGCCGCTCGGGCCGCTGCTGCGCACCGCGGCCGGGAGCGGCCGCCTCGGCGGCGAACTGTACCAGGGCGTTTGGCAGGACGTAGGCACGGTCGAGCGGCTTGCGGCGCTCGATGATTTGCTGGCGGCGCGCCATGGCGCTCAACGCTGACGCGGTGGACCGGGTGCTGGCCTGCGATGCGAAATGGCTCGCAGCGCTGCGCCACGGCTGGCTCGTGCTGGCCGATCTGGCGCTGTGGGGCGGCGCGCAGTCGTCGAAACTCGGTGCGCTGCCGAGGCTGCGAAAGCGCATCATGGAGCTGGGCGAGCGGCTCGCGTCGCTCGGCGCATCGCGCAGCTGGATCCCGCAGCCGCGGGAGCGGCTGAAAAGCGCGCTGGCAACTGCAGTCGCCGCGCGCGAGCAGCTTGAGCAATGCGCGCAGGCGCTGGCCGATCTGGACGCAGATGCGGCGCGCGACGCGCTCGCCGCCGCGCTTGAGGATCTTTCGCGCTGCGCGCGGGCGCCGTTGGACGAACATGCAACACGCTGGGCCGAGCTGCTCGACTCGCAACTCGGGCACGACAACGAGGAGTAATGCAGGCATGGAGACGAACGCCACAGACAGCGCGGTCTACCAGGCCCGACGCGAACGCCTCGTGCGCGGCATGGGCGCGGGCATTGCGGTGATCCCCACCGCGCCCGAGCGCGTGCGCAACCGCGACTCGCACTATCCCTACCGCTTCGACAGCCACTTCTACCACCTGACCGGCTTCGGCGAGCCCGAGGCCGTGCTGGTGGTCGTGGCGGGCGATGCGCCCAAGTCGCTGCTATTCTGCCGCGAGCGCAACCAGGAACGCGAGACCTGGGAAGGCTTCCGCTGGGGCCCGCAGGCGGCGTGCGAGCGCTTCGGTTTCGATGAAGCTCACCCGATCAGCGCGCTGGACGAGTCGCTCGCGCGGCTGCTGGAGAACCAGCCCGTGCTTTTCTATCCGCTCGGCGCCGACGCGGAGTGGGATGCGCGCGCCATGCGCTGGCTGAACTCGGTCCGAGCCAGGTCGCGCGCCGGCGTGCAGGCGCCCGAGCGCGTGCAGGACGTGCGCGCGCTGCTGGACGAGATGCGGCTGATGAAGGACGCGCACGAGCTCGCCCTGATGCGGCGGGCAGCCTCGATTTCCTCGGGCGCGCATCGCGCGGCGATGCGCGCCACGCGCCCGGGGCGCCACGAATACGAGATCGAAGCCGAGCTGCTGTACGAGTTCCGGCGCAACGGCGCGCAGTTTCCAGCCTACTGGCCGATCGTGGCGGGCGGCCCCAATGCCTGCGTGCTGCACTACGTCTCGAACGACGCACCGCTGCGCGACGGCGATCTGCTGCTGATCGATGCCGGCTGCGAGCTCGAGGGCTACGCGTCCGACATCACGCGCACCTTTCCCGTCAACGGCAGATTCGGCGGCGCGCAGCGCGACGTCTACGAGCTGGTGCTCGCCGCGCAGCAGGCGGCGATGGACGAAGTCAGACCGGGCAATACGTGGAATGCGCCGCACGATGCGGCGGTACGGGCGCTGACACAGGGCATGCTCGACCTGACGCTGATCACCGGCGGCCTGGACGAAGCGCTCGAAAAGGAGAGCTACAAGCGCTTCTACATGCATCGCACCGGGCACTGGCTCGGGCTCGACGTGCACGATGCCGGCGAGTACAAGCGCGCAGGACAATGGCGCGCGCTGGTGCCGGGCATGACGCTCACGGTCGAGCCGGGGCTGTACATCCGCGCGGCGGACGACGTCCCCGAGCGGCTGCGCGACATCGGAGTGCGGATCGAGGACGACGTCGTCGTGACCGATGCCGGCTGCGAGGTGCTCACCCGCGAGGCGCCGAAGCAGGTGTCGGAGATCGAAGCCCTGATGCGCGATGCCCGCGGCAGCCATTGACGTTCTGGTCCTCGGCGGCGGCCCGGTCGGCTGCAGCTTCGCGCTTGCGCTGCGCCCTTGCGCGCAGCGCGTCGTGGTGCTCGAGCGCGATGCCGCCGGCGCCCACGCCGCCGCGCCCCGCCCGCTCGCGCTGTCGTACGCCAGCCGCCTGATCCTCGAGCGCGTCGGCGCCTGGTCGGCGCTCGCGCCCTCGCCCATTGAAACGATTTTCGTCTCGCAGGCGGGAGGCTTCGGCCGCGCCCGCCTGGACGCCGCCGACGCCGGAGTCCCCGCGCTGGGCTACGTGGTCGAGTATCGCGAGCTCGCTTGCGCGCTGACCGCTCGGCTCGAGTCGAGCGGAATCGAAGTTCAGCGCGGCACGGATGCGGGCGCGCCGTCCGCGCGCTGCGTGGTGCATGCCGAGGGCGCCTCCGAGGAGGCGCGCGAGACGCGCTACGCCCAGGACGCAGTCGTCGGCGTGGTCCAGACCGAGCCGTGCGCGGGCACGACGGCTTACGAACGCTTTACCCCCGAGGGGCCGCTCGCGCTGCTGCCGCTCGCCGGCCGCTACGCATTCGTCTGGGGCATGCGGCCGGAGCGCGCACGCGCTCTTGCCGAGGCCGCCCCCGGGCATTTCCTCGAAGCGCTCGCGCGTGCGGCGGGGCCGCGCCTCGGGCGTGCTCTGGCGGTTCAGGCGCGCGCGGTCCACCCCCTCGCTTTGCGCGTGCGCGCCGCGCGCGTCGGGCCGCGCGCGGTTTACATCGGTAACGCGGCGCAGACGCTGCATCCGGTCGCGGGCCAGGGGCTCAATCTGGGCCTGCGCGACGCATGGGAGCTTGCCGCACTGCTTCAGACCGCAAACGACCCGGGCGATCCGGCCGTTCTCGGCCGTTTCGCCGCGCGGCGCCGCCTGGACGCGGGCGCGACGATACGCGTCACGGATCTGCTGGCGCGAGGCTTTCTCGGCCGCAGCCCGGCCCTGAGCGCCGCGCGCGGCTTGCTGCTGACTGCGCTCGATACGCTGCCGCCGGCCCGGCGCTTCTTTGCGCGACGCATGATCTACGGCTCTTCGGCGCTTCCATGAGCGGAGCGCGATGTTAGAATTCTTGCTCCTGCCGAACACTCCAACTGCTTACAGGGCATGAAAATCGGGGCGCACGCGCTGCGCAATGCATTGTTCGTCGCTCCGATGGCGGGCGTCACCGACCGGCCCTTCCGCTTGCTCGCGCGCCGCTTCGGCGCCGGCCTGGCGGTGTCCGAGATGGTGTCTTCGCGCCCCGAGCTGCGCGAGTCGCGTAAATCCAGGCTGCGGCTCGACCACGAAGGCGAAGCGTCCCCTGTTTCGGTTCAGATCGCCGGGGCCGATCCCGCGCTGATGGCCGACGCCGCGCGCTATAACGTCGACCGCGGCGCGCAGATCATCGACATCAACATGGGGTGCCCGGCGAAGAAAGTCTGCAACGTATACGCCGGGTCCGCGCTGCTCGGCAACGAGGCGCTGGTGGCGCGCATTCTCGAGGCGGTGGTAGACGCGGTCGAAGTTCCGGTCACGCTCAAGATCCGCACCGGCCCGAGCCCCGAGCAGCGCAACGCGCTGCGAATCGGGCGCATCGCGCAGGCGGCCGGCATCCAGCTGCTCGCGATCCACGGCCGCACGCGCGCCTGCGGCTTTGCCGGCATGGCGGAATACGACACGATTGCCGAGGTCAAGGCCGCGCTCGCGATTCCCGTGATCGCCAACGGCGACATCCGCACCCCCGAGCAGGCGCGGGAAGTGCTGCGCCGAACCGGCGCCGACGGCCTCATGATCGGCCGCGCAGCTCATGGCAGGCCGTGGATCTTCCGCGAAATCGAGCACTACCTCGCCACGGGCACCCGCCTCGCACCGCCTGCGGTCGCGGAAATCGGCGCGGTACTGCTCGGGCACCTGTCCGGCATTCACGCCCTGTACGGCGAGCAGCAAGGGGTGCGCGTCGCGCGCAAGCACATCGGCTGGACCGTTTCCGCCCTGCCGCTCGGTGAGCAGTTCCGGCGCGAGGCGAACCGGATCGAGACCGCGCCGGCGCAACTCGGCGCGGTGCGCGCTTACTTCGAGCGCCTGGCCGCCGCCAACGACGCGCGCATCGCCGGGGAGGCGCTCGCCGCATGAGCACGCGCAGCTACGATCTCGCCGACGCCGTAAGGCGCGCGCTGGAGCGCTACTTCAAGGACATGGACGGCGAGAAGCCGACCGCGATTCACGAGATGGTGCTGAAGAACGTCGAGAAGCCGATGATCGAGACGGTGCTGCGCTTTGCCGAAGGCAACTTGACGCTCGCGGCTGAGATGCTCGGCATCAATCGCAATACGCTGCGCAGCAAGATGCAGCGGCTGCGAATCAAGGGCTGAGGACAGCCAGAGGCGCCTGCGCAAAGATGGAGCGAATCGCCAGGGCGCTGATCAGCGTCTCCGATAGGGCGGGCGTGGTCGAATTCGCCCGCGCGCTGGGTGCGCTCGGCGTGACGATCCTGTCCACCGGCGGCACCGCGAGACTTCTGGAAAAGGAAGGCATCCCCGTCACCGAGGTCTCGCGCCACACCGGCTTTCCCGAGATGCTCGACGGGCGGGTCAAGACGCTGCATCCCAAGATCCACGGCGGCCTGCTCGCGCGGCGCGACCTGCCCGGCCACATGGCGGCGATCCGCGAGGCCGGCATCGAGCCGATTGACCTGCTGGTGGTAAACCTCTATCCGTTCCAGGCCACGGTCGCCGACCCCGACTGCCGGCTGGACGATGCGATCGAGAACATCGACATCGGCGGTCCGGCCATGCTGCGCGCCGCCGCGAAGAACCATGGCGGCGTGGCGGTGCTGGTCGATCCGGCCGACTATGCCCCGGTCCTCGAGCAGATCCGCGCCACCGGCGCGGTGTCCGACGCGGCCCGCCTTGCGCTGGCCAAGAAGGTCTTCGCGCATACGGCCGCCTACGACGGCGCGATCGCGAACTACCTGTTCTCGCTCGATGGCGACGGCAAGCGGCGCGAATATCCGGACGTTCTCAACCTGCAGTTCCGCAAGCTGCAGGACATGCGCTACGGCGAGAACCCGCACCAGTCCGCGGCTTTCTACCGCGACGACAGACCGGTCGCGGGTGGGCTGGCCAGCTACCGCCAGCTGCAGGGCAAGGAGCTGTCCTACAACAACGTGGCCGACGCCGACGCGGCCTGGGAATGCGTCAAGGGCTTTTCAGAGCCGGCCTGCGTGATCGTCAAGCACGCCAATCCCTGCGGCGCGGCGGTCGCCGAGAATCTGCTCGGCGCGTACCAGAAAGCGTTCAGGACCGACCCTGTTTCCGCTTTCGGCGGGATCATCGCGTTCAACCGCGCGCTCGATCGCGCGGCCGCCGAGGCCGTCGCCAAGCAGTTCGCGGAAGTCGTCATCGCACCGCGGGTCGAGCCCGAAGCCCGCGCGCTCCTGGCCGGCAAGCAGAACCTGCGCGTGCTGGAAGTTCCACTCGCGCACGACATCCAGGCGCACGACTTCAAACGCGTCGGCGGGGGGCTGCTGGTGCAGAGCCCGGACGCGCACAGAATCGAGCGCACCGAGCTCAAGGTCGTGAGCAGGAAGGCCCCCAGCGAGCTGCAGCTCGCCGACCTGATGTTCGCCTGGCGCGTGGCCAGGTACGTCAAGTCGAATGCAATCGTGTTCTGTGCAGGCGGAATGACCCTCGGCGTCGGCGCCGGCCAGATGAGCCGCGTCGACAGCGCGCGCATTGCCTCGATCAAGGCCCAGAACGCCGGTCTTTCCCTGTCGGCTTCGGTCGTCGCCTCGGACGCCTTTTTCCCGTTTCGCGACGGCCTCGATGTGGTGGCCGACGCGGGTGCGGTGGCGGTGATCCAGCCCGGCGGCAGCGTGCGCGACGACGAGATCGTCGCCGCCGCGGACGAGCGCGGCGTGGCGATGATGTTTACCGGAGTGCGCCACTTCAGGCACTGAAATGAAGCTCCTCGTGATCGGCTCGGGAGGCCGCGAGCACGCGCTCGCGTGGAAGCTGGCGCAGGGCGCGCGCGTGCAGATGGTGTTCGTCGCGCCGGGCAACGGCGGTACCGCGACCGAGCCCGGGCTGGAGAACGTGGACATCACCGCAACTGCGCCGCTGATCGAGTTCGCTCGGCGCGAAGGCATTCACCTGACCGTGGTCGGTCCGGAAGCACCACTCGCCGACGGCGTGGTCGACGCGTTTCAAGCCGCGGGGCTCAAAATCTTCGGCCCGACGCGCGCCGCGGCGCAGCTGGAGGCCTCGAAAGACTTCGCCAAGCAATTCATGGTGCGGCACGGCATCCCGACCGCGCGCCATGCCACGTTCGAGGACGCAGCCCGAGCCAAGGCCTACGTCGAGCGCCATGGCGCGCCGATCGTGGTCAAGGCCGACGGGCTCGCCGCCGGCAAGGGCGTGGTCGTCGCCTCGAGCGTGGAGCAGGCGCATGCCGCGATCGACATGATGCTGCTCGAGCATCGCTTCGGCCAGGCCGGCGCGCGCGTGGTGCTGGAGGAACGCCTCGAGGGCGAGGAGGCGAGCTTCATCGTCGTATCCGACGGCGTGCACGCGCTGCCGCTCGCGACCAGCCAGGACCACAAGCGCCTGCGCGACGGCGACCAGGGCCCGAACACCGGCGGCATGGGAGCTTATGCGCCCGCTCCGGTGGTGACGCCCGAGGTCCACGCGCGCGTGATGCGCGAGATCATCATGCCCGCCATACAGGGCATGGCGAAGGACGGCACGCGTTTTACAGGCTTCCTGTACGCCGGACTGATGATCGACAAAACCGGCAATCCGAAGACGCTCGAGTTCAACTGCCGCATGGGAGACCCCGAGGCACAGCCGATCATCATGCGCCTGAAGTCGGACCTGCTCGCACTGTTCGAGAGCGCGCTCGAGGGCCGCCTGGATCGCGCCGTGGTGGAATGGGACCGGCGCACCGCGCTCGGCGTGGTGCTCGCAGCCGAGGGCTATCCGGAGGCTCCGCGCCAGGGCGCCGTAATCGAAGGGCTGCCGGCGCCGGAGGCCGATTGCCGCGTGTTTCACGCCGGCACGCGCCTCGAGGGCAAGCGCCTGGTCGCGAGCGGCGGGCGGGTGCTGTGCGTGACCGCGCTCGGAGATTCGATCCGCATGGCGCGCGGCCGCGCCTACGACGCGGTCGGCGCGATCCGCTACGACGGCATGCACTATCGCAATGACATCGGCGCGCGCGCCCTGAAGGCCAGAGGCTAGCCCAAACGCATGGACGCAGAAGCGGTCGCCAGCTATCTCACCGGCCTGCAGGCGCGCATCGTCGCGGCGCTCGAGGCGCTCGACGGCGGCAGCTTCCGCAGCGATCCCTGGCAGCGGCCCGAAGGCGGCGGCGGGCTGACGCGGGTGATC
Organism: Burkholderiales bacterium; assembly: GCA_050741415.1. GTDB lineage: Bacteria > Pseudomonadota > Gammaproteobacteria > Burkholderiales > SG8-39 > DAHVFK01. The sequence continues at coordinate 9,863 of JBOIFB010000054.1, forward strand.
GAAGACGGCGCCGTGTTCGAGCGCGGCGGGGTCAACTACTCGCGCGTGCAGGGACCGCGCCTTCCGCCCGCGGCGAGCGCCGCGCGGCCCGAGCTCGCGGGCCGCGGCTTCGAGGCGATGGGCGTCTCGCTGGTCCTGCATCCGCGCAATCCGTACTGCCCCACGGCGCACATGAACGTGCGCTTCCTGCGCGCCACGCGCGCGGGCGAGGCGCCGGTGTGGTGGTTCGGCGGCGGCATGGATCTCACCCCCTATTACGGCTTCGAACAGGACGCGCGCCACTTCCACGCCGTTTGCAAGCGCGCGCTCGAGCCTTTCGGCGCGGCGCTCCACGCCCGCTTCAAGAAAGGGTGCGACGAGTACTTCTTCCTCAAGCACCGCGGCGAGCCGCGCGGCATCGGCGGAATCTTCTTCGACGATTTCGCCGAGCGAGATTTCGACCATTCGTTCGCGCTCGCGCGCTCGGTCGGCGACCACTTCATTACCGCCTACGCGCCGATCATCGAGCAGCGACGAGCGAGGGACTACGGCGAGCGCGAGCGCGAGTTCCAGGCCTATCGGCGCGGACGCTACGTGGAGTTCAACCTGGTATACGACCGCGGCACCTTGTTCGGGCTGCAGTCGGGCGGCCGCAGCGAGTCGATCCTGATGTCGATGCCGCCGCGCGTGACCTGGCGCTACGATTGGAGACCCGCCTCTGGCAGCCCCGAGGAGGCGCTCTACCGCGACTTCCTCGTGGCCAGGGACTGGGTCTAGGCGCCCGAGAGCTCGGCCGCGCGGCGGAAATGACCCTGCGCATCGGCCTCGCGGCCGGTGCGCTCGGCCAGCCGCGCGAGCTCCAGATGCGCAGCGCGCGTTTCCTCGAACGAAAGGCTCGCCTCGAGGTAGCTCTGCGCCTTGCCCCACAGCTCCGCATGCGCGCACAGGCGCCCGAGCGTGGCCAGCAGCTGCGGATCTTCGGGCCGCTCATGCAGCCACTTCTCCGCCTTCTCGATGCGCTGGCGAGCCTCCTCCGCGCGCTCGGCGGCATCCAGCGCCGGCAGCACGCCGTAGAGCGAAACCAGCGGCGCGCTCCATTCCGCCGCCAGGCTGCGCTCGATAATGTCGCGCGCGAGCGCCGCCGCGCCCAGCGCCGCCGCATGCCGCGCGGCCGCGGCCGCGATGCGAGGTTGAACCTGATCGCGCGGAGCTATCACGCGCCAGCGCGCCTCGAGCGACGCTCGATCGGCCGCCGCGCGCGCGAGCAGGGCCACATAGGCCTGCACCTTGTACTCCTCGGCCGCGGCCGGCGCGATCGCATCGCGCTTGGCGAGCTGCGAGGCGATGCGCAGCACCTCCTCCCAGTTGCCCAGGCCACGTTCGGCGCGCAGCAGCAACCTCAGGCTCGCGATGTGCTTCGGTCCGGCGCCGTGCAGGCCCTTCAATGCGTCGCGCGCGGTGGCGAAATCGCGCTCTTCCAGGGCCAGCTCGGCGCGCGACACCAAGCGTGCCACGTGCAGGCTTTCCCCTGCGGCCGCGGCACGCTCCAGCCACTCGTCGCGCCGCTCGAAATTGCGCATCTGGTGCGCCGCGCGCGCCGCGATCAACGCGGCCAGTCCGGGCGACGCGCCCGAGCCGTGGGTGCGCTCGGACTCCTTTTCCGCGTGCGCGTAGCGGCCTTCGAAGTAGGACAGCAGCGCCGAGGCGAGCGCGGATTGCCCGCGCTCGCGCCGGCGCCGCTGTCGGAAATTTCGCACCTGCACCGGCAGCGCGAGGATGTGGTGCGCGAACCGCGCCAGCGCGTACAGCGCGACGAAGGCAGCGAGCGCGGCGACGCCGAAGAACAGCAGCGACATTTCGAGCCGGTACGGCGGGTAGACGAACAGCGCGTAGCCGTCGTCGGCGTGGCCGAATATGACCAGCGCCACCGCCGCAGCGAACACCGCGAGCAGCCAGAATAGCGCCTTCATGGCGACAGCCCCGCCACTCAGGAGTCGCCCGCGCGGTGCGCCTTGAAGCTGCGCACGGCCTCGAGGCTTTCGGATATGTCGGGCAACGCCAGGTCGAGCGAGACCGAAGACAGCTGCTCGAGCTGCGCAAGCGCGTCTTCGGTGCGCTTCGCGTGCAGGTCGAAGTAGCGTTTCACCCACGTCTGAGCCGCGCGCAGATCCCCGCGGTAGCCCGTCTCGTCGCGCATCAGCAGCGACAGGCGCGCGTTGAGCAGCCGCAGGCGAAGATTTTCGCGCAGGAAATAGGACTGCGACGGCGGCAGCAGCGGCGGCGCGGGGGACTCCACCTTGCGCAGCACCACGAGCTTGCGCAACTCGCTCCAGACCTGCGCGCCCAGGCGCGCGAAGAACCCCTCGCTCCCGGCTTGGGAAGAAAGGGCGCCCGCCGGCGCGGGCGCGGTGCGCTCGTCGAACGCGAGCGGCAGGCCATCGACCGCCTCCACCAGCGCGTCGATCCGCAGGCTCAAGCCGGGCAGGTCCAGCGCAGGCGCCGCGGTCAGCCGCTCGATATCATGCGCGATCGCGCGCCGGATGGGCAGCAGCTGCGGGCGATCCGCGCGCGCCAGGCGGTCGTCGGCGAACTGCAGCGCGAGCAGCGCGGCGTGCACGTTGCCGGAGAGCTGCAGCTGCTGCGACGCGATGCTCAGCACTTGTTCGATTTCGGCCAACTGAACCGCGTCGCGGTTGCGCGCCAGATCCTGGTAGAGCGACTCGAGGGCGCGCTTCTGGCTCTGCAGCTCGCCCAGACGCGAATCGAGCTGCCCGACCCTGGTCTGCGTCTCGCGCACCGATTCCTGTGCCTGCTGCGCCAGCGCGCGCGCGGCGCGGGCTTCCGCCTCGATGTCGCGCAGGCGGTGTGCAAGCTCCGTCTGGGTCGCATCGATGCGCCTGCGCGCGTCGACCCATCCCAGCGCGGCCATTGCGATCGCAATGAGAATCGCCACCCAGGCGAGAAGGCCGGCACTGCGCTGTGCCGCGGGTGCTGCGTGCGTGGTCGGCTCGGGCGCCCTTTCAGGCGCTGCGTGCTGGGAATCGGAGGGTTCCATACGACAACCTTTTACTTCGCTCGACGAAAGTATGCAACCAGCGCCTGCAATATCTCGGCGTCCGCCGGCCCGCCCAGCACCACTTTGCTCACGCCCAGGCGTGCCGCCGCTTCGGCGACCCTCGGATGCGGGACGAAAAGCGGCGTCGTGCGCAGCCACTGCTGCCCGAGTTTGCCGAGCATGTCGAACAGGTTGGCGAGCCCTTCGGCCGAAGATACCGTCACCGCGTCGACGCTGCCGCGCGCCCAGGCTGCCAGCAGCGGCGCGGTGTCGGCGCGCGGGCGAACGCGCCGGTAGCACTCAGCGTATTCGACCGCCGCGCCGCGCGCGGCGAGCGTGTCGCCGAGCAGCTCGCGTCCGCCGTCGCCGCGAAAGATCGCGATGCGCCGTCCCGCGACGTCGGTCAGCTCGGCAAGCTCAAGCAGCGCCTCGCTGTCGGCGTGGGCCTGCGGTGCGATTACGTCGTCGAAGCCCTGCCGCTCGAGCTCGCGCCGGCTGCCGCGGCCGACCGCCGCGACGCGCAGCCGCGCCGGCCAGGGG
>JBOIFB010000055.1:0-13226 GCA_050741415.1 Burkholderiales bacterium
GCGGTACACCTTCGCCGATGTAGACCCAGATTAGGCCGAGCCGCTGCTCGACTGGATAGGTTTTTGCCCGCGCCTTGCCACAGACTGGGGAGTCGGGTCCGTCGGTAAGCGCGGCCTTGAGGACGCCGGTTTCGAGATCGAACACCCAGCCGTGGTAGGCGCATGACCAGGTTCCGGGAAATTCACGGCGGCCGGCAGACAGCGGAACGCCCCGGTGCGGACATTTGTCCTGCAGTGCGTAAATCCTCGAGCCTTCGCGTATCAGCACGATCTTGCGATCCAGAACTTGCAGCGGGACGGCCTTGTTGCGCACGTTCCTCGCGCGTATCACCGGATACCAATAGCCGGTCAGTCCGGACTTCACCACGTCGTAGCGATCGACCCCGTCCGCGCGCTGATATTTTACGGGTGCAATGCTTGCTTGTTGCATTCCAAGTTCTCCTCTTCAAACGCCAAGTGCGGCTTGCTGCGCCGATCGTCGCCGCCAGCGCTGTTACTTTCGATGATCTCGTGGATCGTTCGGCGCAGGCTGCTCAGATTTCCGCGCCATTCGCTGCTGCGGGTGTCAAAAAGCACTCTAGCGGGCCTACCGAACACCAGAATCCGATCGGCCGTGTCGAGCGCTTCGTCCAGCTGATGGGTCACCATCACCGCCGTTTTGCGCTCTCCGCGCGTCAACTCCACAAACGTCTTGCGCAGCGCGATCGCCGTCACCTCGTCCAGGTGCCCAAAAGCCTCGTCAACTACCAGCACGTCCGGATTCACCGAGTAGGCACGCGCCATCGAAACCCGCTGGCGCATTCCGCCGGAGAGTTCATGCGGATACGCATTCAGGTAGTCGCCCAGCCCGACCCTGTCCAGCCAGGAGGCGGCGATGTCCGTCTGCTCGGCCGCGGGAAGCCTTAGCACCTCGAGCCCGAGCTTTGCGTTCTGCAACGCGGTGCGCCACGGTAACAGGCGATCTTGCTGAAAAATCGCCGCAATCTTGCCGCGAAAATACGCGAAATTCTCATAAGGGACGTGTCCGTCAATCAGGATGCGGCCCGAGCTCGGACTGTCCAGACCGATCAGGAGGTTTAGAAAGGTTGACTTTCCGCATCCGGTGCGCCCGACGATCGCAGTGAGCTCCCCCGCCTCGATTTCGAACTCGAGGTGATCGATCGCCATGGATTCGGCGCCGCCCTGGTTCTGGGCAAAGGCTTTCTTCAGCGCCTCGACTCTGATCGCGTGCATGACGGCTAGGCCCGCCATCGCAGCAAGCGCCGTTCAAGCTGAGCCAGCATTTCCATCGTCACCGAGAGGACCACGACCAGCACTACGGTCCACGCAAACACGTCCGCAACCGAGAATAGCTCCTGCGCGACGACCAGCCCGTAGCCTATTCCACTCACCGCACCGACCAGTTCGGCGAAGGTCACCAGCCTGATCGCCTGGCCGAGGTTTACCTTCAGGCTGGTCAGGATCACCGGCGTAATCGCGGGAAACAGAAGCTTGGTGAGGTACTGGGTCCGGCTGGGACGGAAGGACCAGACCATCGCGCCGAGGTCTCTGGACACGCCGCGCATGCCGTCGAAGAAATCGACGACAAATATCGGCGCACACACTACCACCAGAACGAAACAGATGCGCGGCTCGACCCCCTTGAACCAGAGTATCGAGAATACGATCCAGCAGGTCGCGGGCACCGCCATGATAAGGCGCAGTAGCGGCGTACCGAAGCGCTCGGCGGCGCGCCAGAGATACATCGCGAGCGCGCAGGCCATCCCGAGGACGAAAGACACGACCAACGCGACTGTGACCCGAGTCATGCTTACTACAACGTTTATATAGTTGAGCTTCTCAAGGGAGGCCAATATCCGATCCCAGCTGGGAACCATGAATGCCGGATAGACCATCGATGCGATCTGCCATAAGCCTGCGAACGCCGCGAAGGCAATCAAGGCGTCCACCATCGGGCAGAACCTGGACCCAGCGCTCAGGCCAGGGCTTGAACCGGGAATCGCCGACATGGGGAGCGCTACGGCGCGTAGAGGATTCCGGGATCCGGCATCTCTTTCAGGTATCCATACTTTACGCCGAGCTTGAAGCTGTCCCAGATCCCTTCCCTCTCGCGTCCCCAGACCGGCTGGATGTCGTAGGCGAGGCGCTTGGAGCCGATGGCTTCACTAAGAACCCCTACCGGCAGCTTGATCGTGCGGAAATCAATCGCCTCCGCCTCGGCGGTATTCGACTTGAGGAAAGCGGCCGCTTCGCGCCACATTGCCAAGAGCGGCGCGACGGCCTGCGGATGCTTCGCGAGCGCGTCTTCGTGTATGGTCAGAAGAAGCTGCCAGCCGTGCGTGCCGTTCGAACCCGTTAGCGCGGCCCAAGCCTCCTCGCCGCCGATGATGCGACGGAACTTGGCGTTGTCCCTCAGCAGCAGCGTGGTATTGGTCTCCCAGCTCATCGCAGCGTCGACGCGACCTGCTTCGAGCATCGCTCTTGCGAGCGGCGGGCTGGCCTGCTGCACCGTGACGTCCTTGCCGAGCACTACGCCCTGCGACTGCGCGTACATCGCGAGCAGAAGGTATTCTGCCGATCCCATCGAGGCGGCCAGCGTCCTGCCCTTCAGGTCCTGAATCGAATTGATCTTCGGATCGGCCGTCACCACGCCGAGCGACGAAATGCCGACGAATGTGAAAAGACCTTTGACCTTCGATCCCTGGCCACGCAGTCTCTGCAAAACCCAAGGGCCGGCAACCGACATATCGACCTCGCCGGTCGCAGTAGCGCCGTAGAAAGCCGATATGTTGGAGTAGTTCTTCACCTCCAGGACGATCCCGTGGCGTCGATCAATCCGGCGGTCTACGAGAACGTCGAGAATGGCGGTGATCGCACCCGGGAGCGTAAGGCGTGCTACCGACAGCTTGATCGGCTCCGAAGCAGCGGCGCTGCCGACAAACGCGACGAACGCGCCTACTACCAGCAACAAACGATGCATGTCCGATCTCCCGATTGTCGCCTGCACGCACTCCATTCTCACGACAGAATTCCAGGGGAGATACGCACCCCGCGAGAGCAAGCGCTTGCAGCTTCCCCTAAAAGAACGCATCATGTCAAGCGGAATGAGATCCAATTAACGCTCAATACTCCGAACTCCTCCACATATTCTGCATAAAATGGCGGTTTCCGCCAAACAACGATGATCACGAGACGCGCAGCAGACAAGGATACGGCGCTCTCGTCGGTGGACATCAAGATTATTCGGTGCCTGCAGCGCGACGCACGCGGATCTCTCGTCAAGGTCGCCGCGGAGTTGCGCATGCCGGAATCAACGATCCGGAACCGCGTAAATCGCCTCGTGCGGCAAGGGCTGATCGAATTCGCAGTTGTCACCAACCCGCTTCGATTCGGCTACCAGATCTGGGCAATCATCGAAATTCAGGCACAGCCGACGAAGATACGCGCGGTCGCCAAGCGGCTGGCGGCCATCTCGGAGATTCACCTGGTCGGCATCATGACCGGCAGCTACGACATCTACGCGGGCGCGTTGTTTCGCGACAACCAAGAACTGCTGGAATTCATTACCGACACGCTCGCGCGCATCCCCGGCATACAGCGCATCTCCACTTCGCACATGCTCGACGTCGTCAAGCGCACGGTGACCTTCGGCATTCCAGACACGAGGGAGCGGAAGCATCGATGAGACCGGCGCGCTTCGAATACCTGGCGCCCAGTTCGGCTGAGGAGGCGATCGAGCAGCTCGCGCGCTTCGCAGGAGACGGCCGGCTTCTCGCCGGCGGGCAGAGCCTCATTCCGCTAATGAATCTGCGCTTGGCGCGCCCGGTTGCGCTAATTGATCTCGGTCGCTGCGCGGAGCTCACCTATATCGAGCGCTCGGGCGACTGGCTGGCGATCGGACCCATGACGCGCCAGACGGAGGTGGAGAACTCCGCGCTAGTGAAGGAATGTTGTCCGCTGCTCGCCAAAGCGATGCGGTACGTCGGACATCCCACGATTCGCAACCGGGGAACGCTCGGCGGAACGCTGGCGCACGCGGACCGTGTTGCTGAGTTGCCGGGCGTCGCACTGGCGCTCGGCGCAATCATGACGGCTCAGGGTCCACGCGGCAGCCGCATGATCGCCGCGGCCGAATTCTTCGTGGGCGACCTGGCGACTGCGCTCGAGTTCGACGAGATGCTGCGCGAGGTGCGATTCCCGGTGTCGCCGGCGAATTCTGCCAGCGCATTCGTTGAGGCGAGCAACCGCCACCACGATCTCGCGACCGTGGGCGTCGCGGCGAGCCTGGAATTTGGTCCCGCCCGGCAATGCCGGGCGGCCAGCCTTGCGGTAGTCGGCGTCGCGCCAACTCCGTTGCGCTTAGCCGCCGCGGAATCCAGGTTGCGCGCCGGACTATTCGATTCCGTGGCGATCGCCGAAGCCTCGGCGCTGGCTGTGAAGGAAGTCTCCGTGGAAGGCGACTTCCACGCCTCCGCGTCGTACCGCCAGCGCGCACTCGGCGGCCTGCTGGAGAGAGCGCTGCACGAATGCCGCGCGCAGACGGAGGATATTGCGGGATGACGCGGCAGCGGCGGGCGGTCTCGCTGACGGTGAACGGACGACGCTACGAGCGCGCCGTCGAGGACCGCACGCTGCTGGTCGATTTCCTTCGCCACGAGCTGCGGCTGACCGGCACACACGTCGGCTGCGCGCACGGGGTATGCGGCGCATGCACGATATTCATCGATGGAGTGTCGGCGCGCAGTTGCCTCGCGTTCGCAATACAGGCGCACGGGGCCGAGATCCGCACCGTAGAATCGCTTTCAGACGGCCCTGCGCTCGACACGATTCAGCAAGCGTTCCACGAGCATCACGCATTGCAGTGCGGCTACTGCACGCCAGGGATTCTAGTCACCGTGACCGAGCTCCTGCGCCGCAATCCGGACCCGACCGACCTCGAGATCAAGACCGCGCTCGCGGGAAACCTGTGCCGCTGCACCGGATATGTAAACATTCTTCGCGCGGTGAAGAGCGCGGCGCAGAGCATGCGGCGGGGATCCACGTGAGCGGAGGAAGGGCTAGGCACATCGGAAGAAGCGTTCCTCGCCTCGAGGACGACCGCCTCCTGCGCGGCCTGGGATGTTTCATCGACGACCTGGACGTGCCGGCCGAGACCTTGCACCTGGCATTTGTGCTGAGTCCTCACGCGCACGCGCGCATTGTCAGCATCGACGCAGCCAGAGCGCGTTGCGCGGAAGGCGTCGTCGACGTCCTTACTGGCCACGACTTCATCGACATTGTCGCGCCGATGGTCGCCGATTCCGCCCAGCCCGGGTATCAGCCAGTCGGACGGTGCGTCGTGGCGGTCGATCGCGTGCGCTTCGTCGGCGAACTGGTCGCAGTAGTGGTGGCCTCGGACCCCTACCTCGCGGAGGACGCGGTCGAGATGGTGGAAGTCGACTACGACCCGCTTCCAGAGGTTGCTGACGTCGACGCGGCCCTTGCTGCGGGCGCAGTGCGGCTGCACGACGGAACCAACGGCAATTCGCTCTACAAGTCCGCATTCAAGAGCGAAGGATTCGAGCAGGCGCTTGCCGGGTCCGCGCTGGTGGTGCGCGAGCGCTTCACCAGCAGCCGGCTCGCAGCGATCGCAATCGAACCGCGTGGATGCCTGGCGAGGTACGACCGCGGGCACGGCAGCCTGACGCTTTGGACTTCGACACAAATCCCCCATATCGTGCGCACTGCGCTGGCCGAGCTTCTCCGCTGGGACGAAACGCGCGTCCGCGTGGTCGCGCCGGACGTCGGCGGCGGCTTCGGCGTCAAGGCATCGCTCTATCCGGAGGAGGTCGTGACGGCGGCCCTCGCCCGCCGCTACGGAGGCTGCGTGAAGTGGATCGGCGACCGGCGCGAGGACCTCATCAACAGCACCCACGGCCGGGACTTTCGCTACGACCTCGCGATGGGGTTCGAGCGCGATGGAACGCTGGTCGCGGTGATGGCGGACATTACCGGAAACATTGGAGCCTATCCGGCCTTTCCGTTCGGCAGCAGTGCGGAAGCGAGCGGGGCGGCAATCTTCCTTCCCGGCCCCTATCGCCTCAAGCACTACGCCTACGTGACCTGCGCGGCTACGACTAACACCTGCCCCACGGGCGTCTACCGCGGTGTCGTCGCACCCGTGGCGTTTTTCGCGACCGAGGCGCTGATGGATCGGGCCGCCGCAGAGCTCGGTATCGACCCGGCCGCGATCCGGCTGAAGAACGTCCTAAAACCTGAAGACTATCCATATGTGAATGCGGTTGGAATCACCTACGACAGCGGTAGCCACGAGACCTGCCTTCGGCGCGCGTTAGACGCGATCGATTATTCCGGATTCCGGGACCGTCAGCCCGCGCAGCGGCTCGCCGACGGAATGTACCGTGGTATCGGAATTGCCTGCGTGACCGAGCACACTGGGCAGGGCGCGTCCCGATACCGCATGCGCGGACTGACGCGCATTCCGGGCTACGACGGCGCCCACGTGAAGCTGGAGCCAAACGGCCGCGCGGTCGCGTGGGTCAGCCTAGCTACACAGGGGCAGGGGCATCTGACGGCATTCGCGCAGATCGTGGCGGAACAGCTCGGCATCGAGGTCGAGCACGTCACCGTGATGGAAGGAGATACCGGCCACGGGCCCTACGGTACCGGAACCTTTGCGAGCCGCGGCGCCGTGACCGGGGGGGGCGCGCTGATTCGTGCAGCCGAAACGGTGGCTCGCAAGATGCGACGCGTGGCGGCCGAGTTGCTCGAGGCCGCGGCAACAGACATAGAGCTGGCACACGGCCATGCCAGTATCAAGGGGGTGGAAGGCATGCGAGTGTCAATTCGCGAAGTCGCCGCGGTCGCCTATGCGCTGGACGCCCGCGAGCTTCCGACGGGCGAAGACTACGGCCTGGAGGCAACCGATTACTACGATCCGCCGAAGGTCTCAGTGACCAATGCGACGCACATCGCACAGGTGGCGGTCGATCCCGTGACCGGCCTACTCACGGTGGAGCGGTATGTCGTGGTCCACGATTGCGGCAGAGTCATCAATCCGATGCTGGTTGAGGGACAGTTGCACGGCGGCATAGTGCAGGGGCTTGGCAGCGTCATGTGCGAGGCAGTTCGCTATGCCAGCGATGGGCAGTTGATGACCACCACGCTGATGGACTACCTCGTGCCGACCGCCGCCGACGTTCCCGAAATTACGGTAATGCACGAGGAAACGCCCTCTAAGGACACTGCGGGCGGCTTCAAGGGCGTAGGCGAAGGAGGCGTAATCGGCGCGGTACCTGCCATCGCGAACGCAGTGCGCGACGCGCTGCGCCCGTTCAACGCAGCAGTCAACCGGCTGCCGCTTAGACCGGACGAAATTATGCGGATGATCGGTGGAACACTATGACGCCGACGCGCGTGCAGAGCAGAACACCATGCAAACACCACACTAGCGAAAGGAGATCGACATGAACTACTCGGGATTGGGTTGCAGCTGCTGCACAGGACGACGCGGATTCCTGCGCGCGGCGCTCGCCGCTTGCGTGACGACCGGGCTCGCGCGCTGGGCGACCCCTGCCAGGGCGTCGGAGACAGTTAGAATCGGCATGCCCACGAGCGATCATTACTCCCCGGCGTTCGTCGCGAAGGCGAACGGCTTCTTTGAGAAGGCCGGTCTGCAGATGGAGTTCAAGACTTTTCCGACCGGCGGCCCGGTAATCGAGGGCCTGACGTCGCGATCGCTTGACATCGGGTTGCTCGGAACGCCCGGAATCATCTCGGTCGCGCGGAACTTCGCGATGACCAGCACCATGGGGATCGCGCTCGAGGGTAGCGGATTGCTGGTGCGGGACGGCGGCGCAAAGAAGATTGCGGATCTCGCTGGCGCTAGGGTAGGACTGCCGGCGCGCGGGAGCATCGCACACTTGCTGCTGCTCAGGGCGTTGACGCGGTCGAACATCGATCAGAGCAGCGTGAAGATCGTCGAGATACGCGACGTCCAGGCGATGAGCATCGGCCTGCAGCGCGGAGAAATAGATGCGGTCGCGATCTGGGAGCCCTGGGTTTATCAGCTCGAACAGGTCAAGGGTATACGCAAGCTCGCGCTTTCTCATGATATTTGGCCAAATCACCAATGCGACTTCATGTGGGTAGGTACCGCGTTCCTCAAGGAGCGGCCGGATGTGGTGAAGCGCGTCATGGACGGATTGCTCGAGGGCATGCGTTCCCTCGGCCGCGACCTGCCGGCCTCAGTGAACACGGTCTCTGCGGCCCTGCACGTACCTGCGAATGTCGAGTCGCACGCCATGCGACGCCAGCAGTTCACGCACGTCCTGCAACGCGAAAACATTCAGGATCAGTACCGGCTTCTGGCGAACCTGAACATCGTCAAGGACAAAGAGATCCCGTCGTGGGACCGGCTGGTCGATCCAGCAATGTACGAGTACGCGAACAAGCGCTGGGCGATGCTTGAGAAGAGCTGAACTCCAGGTGGCTGGTGAAGCAACTCCGGCGGATTCGATGATCAGCCGCCGAACGCTGCGGCAGATCGCCGCGATATTGATCTTCTTCGCCCTATGGCAGGGCGCGGTATGGCTGATCTACGGCAATAGTACGGAAGGCCGCCTGCTGCCTGCGCCGCTAGACGTGCTCGCGGCGGCACGGGAGCTGCTCGCTTCGGGAGAGCTGGTCAGGCACACGGAACGGAGCTTGCTGCGAGTACTGGTGGGGCTGTTCATCGCGACGGGACTGGCGGTGCCGCTCGGACTGCTAATAGGGTGGTTTCCCCTCGCGCGCGACATGGGGGAGATCATCATTGACACCTTCCGCCCGATTCCCCCGCTCGCTTGGATCCCGCTCGCGGTGCTGTGGTTCGGCCTAACGCCAGCGTCTGCCGTGTTCATCATTGTGATCGGCGGGTTCTTTCCGACGCTGGTGAGCACGGTTGCTGGCGTGCGGGGCGTCGATCGCGGTCTGCTCGAGGCGGCGCATACGCTCGGAGCGAACGCGAGCCTGGACCTTTTTCGCAGAGTGGTGCTGCCGGCGGCTCTACCTTCGATCCTGACCGGAATCCGCATCAGCGCAAGCCTAGCCTGGATGTCGGTCGTGGCGGCGGAGATGATCGCGATTGACAGCGGGCTAGGCTACATGATCCTGAACGCGCGCCAGCTTTTCAGGCCCGACATCGTGGTCGTCGGAATGGCGATGATCGGTGTGATCGGCTTCGCGATGGACCGACTTCTGTACTTGTGCGAGACCACGTTTCTGCGATGGCGGCGCGTGGGGCGCACGGAAGCTGGGGAAAGCTGAGCAATGGCCAAACTTCGAGTCTGCGGTGCGAGCAAGGTATTTTCGGTAAAAGGTCAGCAAGTCGAGGCGTTTAAGGGGATCAGCTTCGACGTAAAGGAGCACCAGTTCGTATCCATCATTGGGCGTTCGGGCTGCGGCAAGACCACACTGTTGCGCATAATCGCAGGGCTCGAGCGGACTACCGCTGGCAAGGTCTTCCTGAACAAGAACGGCGAAGTACGCGAGGTTTCGGGACCCGGTCCGGATCGCGGCATGGTATTCCAGGAGCACTACCTGTTCCCGTGGCGGACCGCCAAGCGGAACATAGAGTTCGGACTAGAACGCACGGTGCCGGACCGCGCCGAGCGCGACGCGATCGCGCGGAAATACCTGCACCTCGTCAACCTGGAAAGATTCGGGGAGCGCTATCCGTCCGAGCTTTCCGGCGGGATGCGGCAGAGGGTCGCGATTGCGCGTGCACTCGCGACCGAACCCGAGATCCTGTTGTTGGACGAGCCGTTCGCCTCGCTGGATGCCCTCACTCGCAGCTTCTTCCAGGACGAGCTGCTGCGGATTTGGAAAGTCACGCAGAAGACGATCATCCTCGTCACGCATAGCATAGACGACGCCGTATATCTTTCGGACCGAATTATCGTCCTGAAACCACACCCAGGTGAAATTCGGGAAATCATCGACCACCCGCTGCCGCGCCCGCGCTCTAAATCGAGCCCGGAGTTCGCGCGCATGGTTTTCTTGCTTGAGCATCTGATCGGCCGCGAGGGTCCCGCGGGGGACCCGGAACTTACTCAATCACTTGATCCCATAGGAGGGGTTAATCATGATCATCCAGACCGCCGCTGAAGGTGAGCCTCGCCTCGCTATCACGATGGACGAACACACCGCCCTCGCGGGTGACTTCGCCCGCGCATTTGGCAACGCCTCTTTCGAGCACATCGAGCCACGCGAAATTATGTTGTACGTGATCTCGCAGCACGACAAGGGTTGGGTCGCGTTCGACGCCGCGCTCAAGACCGACCCCAGGACGGGTCTACCCTACAACCTCGTGGAAACGCCTGCGGAAGACATCACGCGAACCAGCACTGGATCACCGGATTTCCACGAGAAGTATCATGCCTACGCCGCGCTGATTTCAAGCATGCACAGCTGGGGCCTTTACAACGGTCGCTACGGCATGTCCGACAAAGTGCTGATCGACACCATTCCGGCGAACGAAAGGCATCTTGCCGACAGGATGCTTGAGGGCGAGCTCGCGCGGCAAAAACGTCTGAAAGCGGCGCTCGCGATGGATCCCGAGACCAGCGAGTGGATTGCGAGCGACCGGCTGTTCCAGAACTACAAGCAGCTCCAGTTCTTCGATACGCTAGCGCTGTATTTCAACCGGACTCATGAAGGTGCACGCGAGCCCGCGACCTTCGCGCACGTGCCAATAAGCGCCAAACACGACGTAACGGTCGGCATTCGTCCGCACGCTCCGGGCGTGTACGCCTTATTGCCGTTCCCGTTCGGCGGTCAGTCAGTAGAATTCTCGTTCTCAGGACGCTACGTTAAACCGCACCCGGGCAGCCGAGACTTCGGACAGGCGCTCGTCGCCGCACCCAGGATACAGCAGCGCTTCACCGTGATTGCCGGGTAGCGCTGTCGCGGAGGCGCTGGCTAGCGCTAAGGTCCTCAGGCTTACAGCTGCGCGCCACCGCGTCGTTGCGAATCTGTAGTCGTACAAAACCGAGGACGTATTCCGATTCTGTAATCAAAAGTCTGATACGCCGCACTGAATTCCGTGGTTTGTCCGCGATTTCGAAACGCACATCCCTAAGCGTCGCCGTCGCTCATGACAGGATTCCTAAAACGGGGTCAGACCACGTTTTCCTCGACAAGCATCGCCTCGTACGCCCAGCGCACGCGCGTCCGTCCACCCCTTCCATCGCGACGCTTTATCCGAATGTCTAGCTTACAAACTCCTGACAGTGGAGTAGATTTCGGTCGGGAGGGGGAGCTTCATGGTCGATGCGCTGCGCGCGATAGGGGGTCGACGCAAGGGTTGGCTTTGCGCACTCGCCGCGCTCGTACCTCTTTCCTGCGCATCGCTTGAGGAAGGATCTCTCGAGGGCATCAAGGTCACGAATCTTCCGGTCGTTTCTTTTCCGCTTGCGTGGATGGACAACGAAAGGATCCTCCTGCGCGTGGACACTGGAAAAAGAATTGACGCTCGCGGCGGCGGGCAATACGCAGTCTTCAATCTGATCTCATACAACTACAAGACAGGCGAGCGTCATGACTATGGCCGCGTTGGCTCGCAAATATGCTATGCGGATGGATACATTTCACACGCGAGGAGAGATGACGATAACGACAAAGAGGTCGTTGTCGTTTACGGCGAGCTCGGGAACGAGACTACGCGCAAGGTGAAGCCGGGAGATATTTGGTTTGAAGGGGGTGCTCGAGGTTCCTGCCGTCCGTGGAGCGAGCACCCGAAAAGACCGGTCTGGGCCAAAGGCAATTCGGAAATCCTGACACTATGGCCTCGGCTCGGTGTCATCGACTGCCGAACGCGTGGGGCCAGCGTAATTACGAAGCCCATTAAGGCAAGATTTCACAAACCCAACGACAACATTGGTGTCGAACTTCCGTTTTCCTGTTACGAAGTCATCGGTGGGCTCCGCTACTACCCGTTCAAGAGCGCATATTTCGCTTTTGAGTGGGACTACCACAGTCCATGGCCGGAAGGTCGTGATCGGCGCGCATTCTGGCTCTATCCAGATGGGCACGTTGAGACGCTTACCTTCCACTACTCGAAAGCGATTCGTCATACAGCGATTCCAGTCGTAGATGGGATTCTCGCGTTCAGCCGCGCAGACTCCCGCGAAGACGACTACTGGGTCTATTTGCTGACTCCGCAGTCCACAAAACGCCTGTACCGTGGAGACGCGACCGGCATCACGTCACCCGACGGATGCAAGGTGGCAATGCTTATCGATCCCGACTTCAAGGCCAAGATTTGGTCACGCGACGTTAAGATGCCAGTCTCACTAAAGGTGTTCGATTTCTGCCGCAAAATCTGAGAGAGGCTACGCGTGCTCGATCCAGTTCCCGATCTTGTCCAATTGTCTGAACGCCTCCTGGTTGCGTGTGACCAGTGCTACGCGGGCGAATCTCTAATCGTTGGACAAAGCCATCTAGAACCGTTTCCAGATCCCCCGTTAGAGAGCAGGTTCCCACCGCCTTACGTATCGAATTTCACGGATGACCTCGTTGCCTTCCGCATCGAGAATCCCGATACGGGGTTCAAGTGCGTGATCTATCAGAACGTTGTTGCGCGTGAACTGATCGTTGCAATGGCTGGGACCGATGGGGCCGACATTAAAGACTGGTGGGGAAATGTCACTCATTATGGTTGGAATCAATGGGATAAAGATCGCGTCACTATTCTTCAGGCGCTCGACGACCTAATAGCGCGTACGCGAGGGCCAAATGACGAACAGCCTGGAATCTTCTTTACGGGCCAAAGTCTCGGCGGCGGACTTTCACAGTATGCGGCCTACGAATTTTCGGAGACTCACCAAACCTATCCGAGCAGGAGTCTTTCGCTCATAACGTTCAACGCGCTTGGTGGCGTAGCTGCCTTAAACGACGAGATCCCGAATCGCGGGAGTTTGGCTAATCTAAATGCTCAGTATCCGGGTTTCACAGATTCCACTTTCCTTCCCTCTCGTGCCTCCGCCTTCGGCACCATCGCCCACTTCTCGAATCTGAATGACCTCGTCTCCCGGGTCGGTGCGGGGCACTTCGGCGGCAATGTCGTCTCGTTCCCTGGGCGGGACTTCGATCACCTCAACGTCGCGACCCACGACCCCTACTTGCTCGACACGATCAGCGCGCACAAGATCGAGACTGGCTATTACTACCCGCTTGCCGAGTACGTC
>JBOIFB010000056.1:0-12843 GCA_050741415.1 Burkholderiales bacterium
AGGCGCGCGGCCGAGAGCTCTTCGTGCGCCACCCGATGGCGCTCCGCGGCGGCGGCCCAGCGCTCCAGCAGCCGCTGCTCCTCCTGCCTCCAGGCTGCGTGCTTCTGCATTGGATTTGCGCCCCCCCTCGATGCTGCGACTCAGCTCGGCACGTTCGCCCGGCCGCCCCAGGTCGCCCAGTACTCCTCGGCGCGCTTCTCCACGCGCAGGGTGAGCACGGTGTCCGGGTCGGCGCCATGCACGCTGAGCGCCTTGTCGTCGGGCAGCGAGCCCTCCATCCGCTCGCCGTAGACGAGCAACCCCTCGGTGCTGACGCCTTCCGCCGCGAGCCGGCAGTGCTCCAGCCTCTCCTGGCCCCCCGGCGTATCCGACCAGGGGCGCGAGCCTTCCAGGTTCGGCGCCCACAGCAGATAGTTGCGCGCGCCGTCGGTCACCTGCACGTCCGCGGCCCACAGGGCGAGCACCACCGCGCCGTCGCTTTGCCTCACCCCGCCGCGGCTCCAGATCCGGTTGCGCAGCGTAACCCCGCGCAGGCCGAGCGCCTGGGCGCGCGACACCAGCCGCCGCGGCTCGCCCTTGCGCACTATCCTGCGTACCGGCGCGCGCCCGCGCGGCCGCGCATCGAGCACTTCGCCGCACAGCGCCGCGAGCTCCGTCTCGCCGAGGTGAAGCGCATTCGCGCTCAGCTGGCGCAGCTCCGGCGTGCTCAGGGATTCGATCTTGTCCCGGGTCCACATCTCGACCCGGGCGCGCCTGAATTTCAGCATGCTTGCCGCCCTAGGTGAATGACAAACGGAAAAGCCCGGTTTCCCGGGCTTCGTCTTGAGATTCCTGCACACTGGTATACATCCCCCCGCGGGCCGGGTCAATGAATCAATTTCCTGCGCGAAACCGCGCGGGAATAGATTAGCGCCGTGAGCACCGGACACGACATTAGCCGCCACTACGGCCGCGGCGGCCTGCTCGAGCGGCATCGGCGGCCCGGCGCGCTACCTTCAGCGGCGCTTCGGCTGCCGCGTCACCGGAATCGACCTTACGGCCGAGTTCTGCGAGGTCGCGCGCCGCCGCTAGCGCCGCTTTTTCTTTACTCGCGCCGGGTTGGGAATTTCCTCTTCCACCGTGAACGCCCCGCCCTGATAGAGCTCGGCGGTCGCATCGCCCGGCCGCTCGCGCGCGAGCACCTCGGCCGCGTACGCCTCGGAGTCGTCGCGCGGCCGGTAGCCCAGGCGCCGCGCGTTCGTATTGTCGTACCAGCTGCGCGTGTTGCCCGACACGCCGTACACGATCTCGAACCGGATCTCGGGATGCTCGATGCCGATCGTCACCAGCTGCGCCAGGTCGCGCGGCGAGAGCCAGATCGACAGGCGCCGCTGGTCGATCGGCGCGGGATTGACGTTGCCGATGCGGATGCACAGCACCTGCATGCCGTACTTGTCGGCGTACAGGCTCGCGAGCGCCTCGCCGAACACCTTCGACACGCCGTAGCGGCTGTCGGGCTTCGGGGTGACGCGGTGATCGATCAGCTGGTCGCGGCGGTAGAAGCCCGCGGCGTGATTCGAGCTCGGGAACACGATCCGCTTGACGCCGTTCCTGCGCGCCGCCTCGAACACGTTGTAGCAGCCGACGATGTTCGCGCTCAAGATCGCCGGCCATGGCCCCTCGACCGAGTAGCCGCCCAGGTGCACCAGCGCGTCGACGCCCTTGGTGATGCGCAGCGCATCGGACATCTTCGAGACATCGGCCCGCAGATAGCGCTCGGCGCGATCGAATTTCTTCACCGGCCGCAGGTCGGAAACCCTGAGCGCGTACTTGCCCGCCAGCTCGCGCCGCAGGTGCGTGCCCACGTCGCCCGCCGCGCCGGTGATGAGGATGGTCTTCATCGCGCGCCGACCGTCTGCACCGCCTCGACGATGTCGCGGCTGCGCCTGACCTTGTCGCCCCAGGCGCGGTCGAACTCCGCCACCAGCTTCGCGAGCGCCTCCGAGCCGGTGATCGCGCGAGCGCGCTCGGCATCGTCGAACTCGTAGAAGGCGTAGTGCACCGAGGCGTCGGAGTCGCTCCAGCCGCGCCAGGCGCGGCGCGCGCCGAAGGCCTTGACCGCGTCCGGCAGGTGCTCCTCGCCATACCAGCGGTCGAAAGCGTCCTCGATCATCGGATCCAGCACCTGGGTGCGCACGATGAAACAGGCACTCATCCCGGCCTCCTCCGCGTCTGCTCAGGCTACAGCCTAAGCCAGCCGGGGCCCGGACTCCAAGCGAAGCTGCCCACCGGCGGGCCGGCGGGAGCGATACTACTTACGGATTGGAGCAGTTCATTCACCAGGGAGAATCGCCATGAAGGAATTTCGGAACCGGATCGTTGCCGCGGCGGCATTCGCGCTTTGTCTGCAGCTCGCGGCGCCCGCGGGGTTTGCGGCAGGCGCCGACGACCACGAGGCGCTCGCGGGCGTCAAGGAAGTCTGGGCGGCCTTCGACATCACGGCCGGCGAAGGCAAGAAGCTGCTGGGCCAGGTCAATGTCATCGACGAGACCCGCCAGTCGCTGATCCGGCAAGGCGTGACGCCGCACTTCGTCCTCGCCTTCCGCGGGCCGGCGACGAGGCTGATCCAGACCGATCAATCGATGATCAAGCCCGAGGACAAGGAAATCGCGGCCAAGATCGCCGCCAAGCTGGACCAGATGCGGCACGAAGAAGGCATCCAGGGCATGGTGCAGTGCTCGGTCGCCATCCGCCAGCAGGGCACCAAGGCGGAAAACGTGATTCCGGCGGTCAAGGTGGTCGGCAACGGCTGGATTTCGCTCGTCACGCTCCAGAATCGCGGCTACGCCTATATCGCGCCTTGATCCCGGCGCTTGCGCGAAGGCGGGTCGAGCTCGCCTGGCGCAGCGCGCGGGTCAGCCCCCGGAAGCCGCCTTCGCCATCTCCTCGGCCGCGCGCTTCATCTCCTTCATGGTCACGTCCCGGATGTGCGTGGAGACGTGCCAGAAGTGCCCGAACGGATCCTCGATCGCCGCGGTGCGGTCGCCGTAGAACATGTCCTGCACCTCGCGCATCATCTTCGCGCCCGACTCGATCGCCTTGGCCACGGTCGCGTCGACGTCCTTCACGTAGACGTGGATGTGCACCGGGGTCCCGCCGTGCGCCCTGGGGCCGCGGAAATTCATCTGCTCGGACTCGTCCGCCAGCATGACCTTGGAGTCGCCCACCTTGATCTCGACGTGCCCGAGCTTGCCCTGCGGCCCCGGCATGCGCATGAGCTCCTTCGCGCCGAACACCTTCTTGTAGAACTCGATCGCCGCCGCTGCGCCCTGGATCGCGAGGTAGGGCGTCACCGCGCTGTAGCCCGCTGGGATCGGCTGGACCTTCTTCGCCACCTTCTTCGCCGCCTTCTTCACGGACTTCTTCGACACTTTCCCCGCTGACTTCTTTGCCTTGCGTTTCATCGTCGTCTCCTTACTCGGCCGACAAGGAGCGCAAATCATAGCGCCGAACGATGTTGGCGGCTACGTCACGCACACCGCCCCGATGCTAGGCCGCCGCCAGCGCCGCGCCCGCGCCCGCGAGGTAGTTCTCGTAGCTGCCGCGGAAGTCGATCACCTCGCCGCCGGACTTTAGCTCGATCACGCGCGTGGCGAGCGAGGAGACGAACTCGCGGTCGTGCGACACGAACACGAGCGTGCCGGGGTATTTCTCGAGCGCGCCGTTGAGCGACTCGATCGATTCCATGTCGAGGTGGTTGGTCGGCTCGTCGAGCAGCATCACGTTCGGCATCTGCAGCACCAGGCGGCCGATCAGCATGCGCTGCCCCTCGCCACCCGAGATCACCTTGAGCGATTTCTTCTGGTCGTCGCCGGAAAAAAGCAGCTGCCCGAGGGTCGCGCGCACGATCTGCTCGTCCCGGGCGCGTTCCTTGAGGCGCCAGCGGCTCATCCAGTCGCTGAGCGATTCGTCCGCCTTGAACTCGTCCGCCGGGTCCTGCGGCCAGTAGCCCAAGCGCGCCTTCTCGGCCCACTTCGCGCCGCCGGCGTCCGGCTTGAGGTTCCCCGCCAGGCAGCGCAGCAGCGTGGTCTTGCCGATCCCGTTCGGGCCGATGATCGCGACTTTCTCGCCTGCCTCGATCGTGAGGTCGAGCCCGCTGAACAGGGGCTTCCCGCCCCAGCCCTTCGCGAGGCCCTTCGCCTCCACCGCCAGCCGGTGCAGTTTCTCCTTCGGATCGACCAGGAAGCGGATGTAGGGGTACTGCCGGCTGGAGGGCTTGACGTCCTCCACCTTGAGCTTCTCGATCTGCTTCATGCGCGAAGTCGCCTGGCGCGCCTTCGCCTTGTGGGCGCGGAAGCGGCGCACGAACTCCTCCAGGTCCGAGATGCGGTCCTTGGCGCGCGCGTTGGCGTTCTCCAGCTGCTGCTTCGCCATCGCCGAGGCTTCCATGTAATCGTCGTAGTTGCCGGGGTAGACCTTGATCCCGCCGTAGTCCACGTCCGCCATGTGCGTGCACACGCTGGAGAGGAAGTGCCGGTCGTGCGAGATGATCACCATCGTCCTCGAGCGCGCGTTCAGCACGTCCTCGAGCCAGCGAATGCTATGCAGGTCCAGGTTGTTGGTCGGCTCGTCGAGCAGCAGGATGTCCGGGTCGCCGAACAGCACCTGCGCGAGCAGCACGCGCAGCTTCCAGCCCGGCGCCACCGCGCTCATCGGGCCCTGGTGCTGCGCCACCGGCACCCCGAGCCCGAGCAGCAGCTCCCCGGCGCGCGCCTCGGCCGTGTAGCCGTCGTACTCGGCGTACTTGGCCTCGAGGTCCGCCGCGCGCAGGAGCTCGGCCTCCCCCGCGTCCGGATCGGCGTAGATCGCGTCGCGCTCGCGCATTGCGGCCCACATCTGCGCGTGCCCCATCAGCACCACGTCCAGCACCCGCTCGGATTCGAACGCGAACTGATCCTGGCGCAGCCTGCCGACCCGCTCGTTCGAGTCGATCGCCACCGACCCCGCGCTCGGCTCGAGCTCCCCGCCCAGGATCTTCATGAAGGTCGACTTGCCGCAGCCGTTCGCTCCGATCAGCCCGTAGCGGTTGCCGCCCCCGAACTTGACGGAGACATCCGAAAACAGGGGCTTGGCCCCGAACTGCATGGCGATGCCGGAGGCGACGATCACGCGACGGTTTCCAGAAACAAAAAAGCCGGCCGCGGCCAGCTTTTAATGGGTCCAATGCGAGGCCGCAGTATAGCAGCCTCGCTCTTGCGGCCTTTACATCGGCTTGATATTTGCCGCCGCCGGCCCCTTCTGACCCTGCGTCACGTCGAAGGAGACCTTCTGGCCCTCTTTAAGCGACTTGAAGCCCGAAGCCTGGATCGCGCTGTGATGCGCGAACAGATCCTTGCCGCCGTCATCGGGCGTAATGAACCCGAAGCCCTTCGCGTCGTTGAACCACTTCACGGTACCTGTTGGCATGTCGTTCCTGCTCCTGAAATTAAGGCGTTTGTGCGAGTCTGGCCGGGCCCGCTTCGGGCACGATGATCAAGGAAGGGAATCGACTGCCACTACGGAGCCGCTTTTGGCGGTGGGAGGGACGAGCGTTCGCATGTGCTTGAGATCCTGCGGCCGCAAATGTAGCACGGCCCCTCCGAAATTGACACCGCAAGCGCCGAGGTAGCACCATTGGCCATGCGCGTGACGCCCCTGCATCCGCACCTCGGCGCGAGGGCCGAGGGGGTGGACCTGCGCTCGCCCCTGAGCGAGGCGCTGCGCGCGGCGATCGAGGCGGCGATGGACCGCCACGCGGTGCTGGTGTTTCCCGGCCAGGACCTGGACGACGACCAGCAGATGGCCTTCGGCGGCGCCTTCGGGCCGATCGAACACACCCGCGCCACGGTGGACGCGCAAAAGCACCGCCTCAAGCACCAGCAGATGAACGACATCTCGAACCTGGACGTGAACGGGGAGATCCTCAGGGCCGACGACCGGCGGCGCATGTTCAATCTCGGCAACCGCCTGTGGCACTCGGATAGCAGCTTCAAGGGCACGCCGGCCAAGTATTCGCTGCTGCACGCGCGCTCGATCCCGCCCGAGGGGGGCGAGACCGAGTTCGCCGACATGCGCGCCGCCTGGGACGCGCTGCCGCAGAAGATGCGCTCCAGGCTCGAGGGCCTGGTGGCCTGGCATTCGCTCCTGTACAGCCGCGCCCAGCTCGGCTTTCACGGCTTCAACGAGGAGGAGCAGAAGCAGTTCGCGCCGGTGCC
This sequence comes from Burkholderiales bacterium, assembly GCA_050741415.1. Classification (GTDB taxonomy): domain Bacteria; phylum Pseudomonadota; class Gammaproteobacteria; order Burkholderiales; family SG8-39; genus DAHVFK01. The sequence goes on from JBOIFB010000056.1 coordinate 6,234, forward strand.
GCAGCGCCTGGTGCGCCGGCACGCGGGCTCGGGGCGGCTGAGCCTGTATCTGTCGGCGCACATCGGGCGCATCGAGGGCTGGGAGGTGCCCGAAGCGATGGCGCTGGTACGCGACCTGGTGGAGCACGCGACGCAGCGCGAATTCGTCTACCCGCATCGCTGGCAGGTGCACGACCTGGTGGTGTGGGACAACCGCTGCACCATGCACCGCGGCCGGGCCTACGACGACACGCGCTACCCGCGAGACATGCGGCGCGTGACGCTCGAGGACAGCGCGCCGACGCTGGAGCAGGCGATCTAGCGCAGCGCCCGGGCAAGGAACGGCAGGCTGACGTCCATCCGGTAGTCGACGTCGGAGTGGTCGTCGTCGAACTCCTCGTAGCGGTGCCGGATGCCGGCCTGGGCCAGGCGCTGCGACAGAATGCGCGCGCCGTAGTGGATATGGTACTGGTCGCGCCAGCCGCAGTCGATATAGATTCCGCGCAATGACTTGAGGCTTGTGCTGTATCGCGCAACGAGATTCACCGGGTCGTTCGCCTGCCAGCGCCGCCACCGCTTCCGAATCACCTCCCCGGTCTCGGCGTTGAACGGGATGCGAAAACCGTTCGGCGAGCGCGGGTCGGGGTCGTAGGTCGCGGCCATGCAAAGGTTCATGAGCGCGAGCCCTTCCTTGCCCGACAGCTTCTCCTTCTGCCACACGTTCGCGAGAAAGCGCCTGATTCGCCCGTCGTCGAGCCCCGCCTCCAGTTTCCGGTTGCGGGAAATCTTGCGCGGACCGGCCTCCAGCTTCGGTGCCCTGTATTTCGCGAGCTCGTTGAGCGTATTCGGCCAGTCGTGCCAGTACACGAAATCGAAATAGGCGTCGCCCGAATGATCGGCGATCGCGCCCCAGTACTTCGCATACTTCATCCCGTGAACGATCGCGCCGTAGCCGCCGGAGGACTTGCCGAAGCAGCCGCGGTGCTCGCGCGCGGCAAGCGTGCGGAACTCGCGGTCGACGAACGGAATGATCTCGCGCGTGAGGTAATCCGCGTAGTTCCCGATCGCCGACGAGTTGACGTACTGATTGCCGCCCAGCGCGGTGAAGCAGTCCGCAAACACGATCATCGCGGGCCCCATCTTCTGCTCGCGGATCAGCCGCGCCGCGCGCTCGGGCACGTTGGCGCCGAAAGGCTTCCAGTTGGTATGCGCGAGCCCCGAGCCGGTGAAGCCCACCAGGTCGTAGAGCACCGGGAAGCGTTGCTTGCGGCCGGCGTCGTACTGCGGCGGCAGCCAAACCGCGAGCTTGCGCCGGTGCGGATCGCCGAGCGGGTTGTCGCGCAGAATCTTCGAGTCGTGCTCGAGCACGACCAGCGTGCCAGCGGGGCCTTTGGGGCGTTTCAGGGACATATTGCTAGGTCTTTGGACGATAGTCGCGCGGATCGATGCACGCGTCATATCCGGCGCGATCGATTCGAATCCAGTCGGTGCTGTTAATGCCGCGCTTGTTGCGTGAAACGGGGCTCACGGGAAAGGCGGACGCCATCTTGATCCAGCGGGTCTGTTCCGCGGATATTGTCCGCACTTCACTGGCCACTTCCGAAAGGTCCTGATCCTGGCTGAAGACGAGCGCCACGTCGTAATCCCGACTGTAAGCCAGGCGGATGACGTCGAGGGCGATTCGGACGTCCACGCCCTTCTCTTCGGCCGCAAGAAACGCGTGGAGCGTGCCGTCTGGAAGTTTGACTGTCTGGTTCCGGTAGCGCAGCGGACGTGAAAATGTCCACGCACCCTGGCGGCTCATTGCCAACAGCTTTGCGGCCCAGAAGCCGTTCCACATGGCGTTGTCGGTCGAATCCGGCACCCCGGTATAGAACCGAACCTGATCGAGTTGCCAACCGCGGGCCGCGCAGATCGAATTCGCAAGTGCCTTGGCGTCGTAATTCGGATAGGTGTAGCCGAACGCGGATTTGACGGCGTGAAATAAATTCTGGCCGTCGAAAAAGGCGATGGTGCGCTTAACGGGCGGTTCGGCGGGCATTTTCGCCCCCTAGAAACAATAACCCCGCCCGGGCCTTACGGCATATCGGGCGGGGGGGAAGTAGGGCTTGATTATAAGGTTTCGGAGTCCGGATTCCAAGTCACCCATTGAAGGGATTTCCGGCAATGATCCCGTCACCCGCATCGGCCGGGCGGATTGTGACCTTAAACGCGCCGCCGGCCTAGCGGTCGAGGCGCGCGAACGCGAGCGGCGTGGCGGCGAGCAGCGCGAGCAGGGTTGCGGCGAACACCGGCGCGAGGCCGAGCAGCAGTGCGAACGGCAGGGCCAGGAACACGGCCGCGAGCAGCCAGGGAACGCGCGGCAGCCGGCCGAGATCGGCGCCGAGCTTCTTGCGCATCCAGCGCACTGCCTTGGGCTCGCGCGCCGTGCGGTGCCCGAGGGTGCGGGCGAGCGAGCGCTCCTCCAACCAGGAAAAGAACAGCGGCCCGAGCACCAACAGGCTGCCGAGCAGCATCACGGGCGCGAGCAGCAGCCCCGCCAGCGCCAGGAGCGGACTGGCGAGCAACAGCGCCATGACCGGGGCCAGCCCGCAGGCGAGCGCCGTGACCCCGATCAGCGCCAGCACCGGGATCACCAGCAGGGCGCGCCGGACGACGTAATCGTGGAATGAATCGACGTCGCGGTAGCGGCGCGCGAGCGCCAACGCGTCCTCGAGCGGGCCGAGCAAGCGCTGGCCGACCCGCCGCTGCAGTTCCGCCTGATCTGGAATCTCCCACATCGCCGCGCCTCCCTGCCGTCGCAATGGCCAAGGTCAGCATACGGAAACGCCGCCCGAAAAGCGGGGAACAATTGCGCACCTGCGCGCGACGAACTGCTGCCTTATGCGCCGAAGCGCTCCGCCGCGTAGGGCCGCGGGTCGACGATGGGCGGCTCGCCGGTGGCCATTTCGGCGACCAGCCGCCCGGTGACCGCGGCGAGCGTCATTCCGTGGTGCGCGTGCCCGAAGGCGAACCACAGGTTCGAGTGGCGCGGCGCGCGCCCGATGACCGGCATCATGTCCGGCGTGCAGGGGCGCGCCCCCATCCAGGGCTCGACGTCCAGGCGCTCGGCGAGCGGAAAAAGCTCGCGCGCGATGGGCTCGGCGCGCCCGAGCTGCACCGGGGTGCGGATCGCGTCGCGCAGCGCGAACTCCGCCCCGGTCGTGAGCCGGATGCCGCGGCGCATCGGCGCGAGGAAGTAGCCGCGCTCGGTGTCGAGGATCGGGCGGTTCAGCTTCGCCTCGCCGGCGGGCCGGTAATGCATGTGGTAGCCGCGCTTGACCGCGAGCGGCAGGCGGTAGCCGAGCGAGCGCGTGAGCACTTCCGCCCATGGCCCGAGCGCGACCACCGCGGCGCCCGCCTCGAGCGCGCCGCGCGCGGTGCGCAGCTTCCAGCCGTCGCCCGCCGCTTCGAGCGTCGCGGCGTTGCCCTGCACGAATTCGCCCCCCAGCGCCTCGAAGCGCTTCAGGTAGGCCTGGCCGAGCGCGTGCGGGTCGAGCACGCGGATCGGCTGCGTCCAGTGCAGCGCGCCGACGAGCACGGGCGCGAGGAACGGCTCCTCGGCCTGCAACGCCCCGGCGTCGAGCTTGCGGTGCTCGATACCGAACTCCCTCTTCCAGTCATCGGCCTCGGCGAAACGCAGATCGCGCTCGCGCTCGCTGCGGTAGACCTTCATCCAGCCGCCGCGCACGACCAGGTCCTCCGCACCCGACTCGGCCACCAGCGCCTCGTGCTCGGAGACGCAGTGCTCGATCAGCCTGGCGTACACGCGCGCGACCTCGGCGTGCCGGCGCGGACGCGAGTGGTGCCAGTACTGCCACAGGAACGGCGCCAGCGCGGGCAGCGCGCTCGGGTGGTAGTACGCGTCGATCGTGCGGTTGACCGCGTAGCGCGCGAGCGCACCGAAATCGTGCGGGAAGCCGTAGGGGAAAACCCCCTCGCGCTGGATCAAGCCCGCGTTGCCGAACGAAGTCTCCTCGGCGGCGCCGCGCCGGTCGACGAGCGCCACCGAACGGCCGCGCTTTTGCAGGTGCAGCGCGACGCACAGGCCGATGATGCCCGCCCCGAGGACGGCGAAATCCTTGCGTGCCATGGAGTGCTTATCCTAACGCAGCGCAGCGCGCGCCTGCGCGATCTCGGCGCTTGACATGCAACTATTTACTTGCCTATCATTCAGGCAAGTAATTACTTGCGTATGGCACATGGCGGAAAGCCGCGACCCCGACCTGCTGTTCAAGGCCCTGGCCGATCCAGGCCGGCGCAAGCTGCTCGACCTGCTGCACGCGAACGACGGCCGCACCCTCAACGAGTTGTGCGAGCACCTCGACATGACGCGCCAGGGCGTGACGCAGCACCTGGGCCTGCTCGAAGCGGCGAACCTGGTCGCCACCGCGCGGCGCGGCCGCGAAAAACTGCACTTCCTCAATCCGGTGCCGCTGCAGGAGATCTACGAGCGCTGGATCGCGAAATTCGAGAAACCGCGCCTCAAGGCGCTTTCGCAACTCAAGCAACGACTGGAGAAGACCAATGGCTAGATCGACCTTTGTCTACGTGACCTACATCCGCACCACGCCCGAGAAGCTGTGGTCGGCGCTGACCGACGACGCGGAGTTCATGAAGCAGTATTGGTTCGGCGTTCACTGCGAAAGCCGGTGGACCGCCGGTTCGGCCTGGAAGATGGTGTCCGCCGACGGCCAGATCCTCGACGCCGGCGAGATCATCGAGGCCGTCCCGCCGCGGCGCCTGGTGATCCGCTGGCAGAACCAGTTCCGGCCCGAGCTCAAGGCCGAAGGCGAGTCGCGATGCACGATGGAACTGGAACCCAGCGGAACGGCGGTCAAGCTGTCCATCACCCACAGCATCGAGCGCGAACCGTCAAAACTTATCGAGGCGGTGTCCGGCGGCTGGCCGAAGATCCTCTCCAACCTCAAGTCGCTGCTGGAGACCGGCTCGATCGCCCTGCAGGATTCTCAGCCCAAGCAGGCTGCGCAACCGGCCAAGGCCTAGCCATGGCAAACGTCGCCTTCGGCAACCACTCGGCGGTTCTCGTTCCGCGGCAGGACCGGGACGCCGTGTGCAACTTCTACTGCGACGTCCTCGGCGGAGAGATCGCGCAGACGGACCCAAACCGGGACATCGTCCGGCTGGGCGAAGACTTCTACATCGCCTTTCTCTACGGCGATGTCGCCGACGAGAGCGAGTTCCTGCGCAGCCACAGGGCCATCTGGCTGGAGATCAAGTCCGACGACGTGGAGCAAATGAAGCGGAAGATTCTCGCTTCCGGCGTGAGGAAGCTCGACGTCCCGGACCCGCACCTCTACTTCCAGGCTCCCGGGGGTCAATGCCTGCGCCTGGTCGGCATCGACGAAGATCTTTCCTTCTACGAGGGGGGCGGTATATTGGCGGGGTCCAACAGACCCGATCGATCTTGAAAGGAGCCGCCCATGGCAGCCACGCGCAAAAAGGGGGGGAAATCGGTTTCCGCGCAACGCCGCTCCAGCCGGGCGCGCGCCGCGCCGCGCACGCTCGCGCTGGTGGCCACGCGCAAGGGCGCGTGGATCTTTCACGGCGACGCGGCGCGAAGACAATGGCGCGCAAACGGGCCGCATTTCCTCGGCCACAACGTGAGCCACCTCGTGCTCGACCCGCGCGACGGCCGCACGCTGCTCGCGGCGGCGAAGACCGGCCATCTCGGGCCGACCGTCTTCCGCTCCACCGACCTCGGCAAGACCTGGAAGGAAGCCGCGAAGCCGCCCGCGTTCGCGAAAGCACCGGATGGGCAGACCGGGCGCTCGGTCGACCACAGCTTCTGGCTCGCGCCGGGCCGTGCGCAGGACAAGGATCTCTGGTACGCCGGCACCTCGCCGCAGGGCCTGTTCCGTTCGGCCGACGGCGGGATCACCTGGGAGCCGTTCTCGATCATCAACGACGACCCGAATTTCCGGGAATGGATGGGCACCGCGCAGGACGGCACGCCCGACGGGCCGAAGCTGCATTCGATCCTGGTCGATCCGCGCGACGGCGACCATCTGTACATCGGCATGTCCGGCGGCGGCGTGCACGAATCGCGCGACGGCGGCCGCAGCTGGCAAGCGCTCATCAAGGGCATGGACGTGGTCGAGGGATTCGGCTTCGACCCAACCAAGCCCACCTTCCACGACCCGCACTGCATCCGCCTGTGCGCGACCAACCCGGACCGGCTCTACCAGCAGAACCACTGCGGCATCTATCGCCTGGACCGGCCCTCCGACACCTGGCTGCGCATCGGCCGCAGCATGCCGAAGACGGTCGGCGACATCGGTTTTCCGCTCGTGCTGCATCCGCGCAACCCGGATGTCGCCTGGGTGTTCCCGATGGACGGCACGCAGGTCTGGCCGCGCACCAGCCCCGGCGGCAAGCCGGCGGCCTACGTCACGCGCAACGCCGGCAAGACCTGGCAACGCCTCGACGCCGGCCTGCCGCGCAGCCAGGCGTGGTGGACCGTGAAGCGCCAGTGCATGGCGGCGGACGCCCGCGACTCCATCGCGCTCTACCTCGGCAACAGCCAGGGCGAGCTGTGGATCGGCCGCAACGAGGGCCGGCGCTGGTCCTG
>JBOIFB010000057.1:0-12809 GCA_050741415.1 Burkholderiales bacterium
ATGCAAGGCTCATGGTTCGAACTGTTCAACGACAATCCACAAACTTATCCACAGCTTTTGTGGATAACGAGATCAGGCGCCCAGATTCATGCGCGACGATACGCCGACAATCGCGACGCAAGTGTAGCCCGGGACCGGCAAGCAACCCGTTTTTGCGCTGCGTCATCAGTTGCCGCAGCGCGATGGTTTGGCTAAAGTTCGCGCTCCGGAGCCTGACCATAAGCAGGGAGCAAGGGTGTTCGCGATCATCCACGACGCAGGCTGGCCGATCTGGTTTCTGCTGCTGGCCTCGGTCATCGCGGTCGCCCTGATCATCGAGCGCTCGGTCACGCTGCGCGACGCCCGGATCGTCCCGCCCAGCCTGTTCGAGCAGGTGGTCGCCGTCTACCGGCGCCAGGGGTTATCGGAGGACGTGATCGACAAGCTCGCGAGCGATTCGCCGCTCGGCCAGGTGCTCGCCGCCGGGCTGCGCAACTTCAAAAGCTCGCGCTACGTCATGAAAGAGGCGATTGAGGAAGCCGGGCGCGCCGTGGGGCACGACCTGGAGCGCTTCCTCACCACTCTCGGCACGATCGCCAGCGCCGCGCCGCTGCTGGGTCTGTTCGGAACCGTGATCGGCATGATCGAGATCTTCGGCTCGCAATCCCCGACCGGAGCCAATCCGCAGCAGCTCGCACACGGAATCTCGGTGGCGCTGTACAACACCGCGTTCGGCATCGGCATATCGGTGCCGTCGCTCATCTTCTACCGGCACTTCAAGAACAAGATCGACGGCTTCGTGGTGCGCATGGAGCAATCGGCGGCCAAGCTGGTGGACATCGTCCACGGCGAGAGGGCATGAATTTTCAGCGCGGCCGGGCGAAGGGGGAGCCGGAGATCAACCTTGTTCCGCTGATCGACGTGATGATGGTGATCCTGATCTTTCTCATGATCACCACGACCTATTCCAAGTACACCGAGCTGAAGATCAACCTGCCGACCGCAAACGTCGAGAAGCAGCGCGAGCGGCCGAACGAGATTTCGGTGCTGGTGAACGCGCAGGGGTACTACGTCATCGACCGGACGCCGGTGGTGTTCTCCGGCGTCGAGCAGTTCGCCGACGCGCTGCGGCGCGCGGGCGCTACCCTGAAGGATCCCGTGGTCGTGATCAGCGCCGACGCCAAGGCAACCCACCAGTCGGTGATCCGCGTCATGGAGGCTGCGGGCGTTGCCGGTCTGACGCACATCACCTTCACCACCCAGAGCGGCCCGGGCGGGTAACCGCGCCGGCGCGCAGACTCTGAGCCGGCACTGGACTCACCGCGGCGCATTGGCGTGGCTGCTTTGGCCGGTCAGCCTGCTGTTCCGCGGCGCGGTGTTCGTGCGCCGGCTGCTCTACCGGCTGCGGATGCTCACGAGCCATCACGCGGGCGTGCCGGTGATCGTCGTGGGCAACCTGATCGCAGGCGGCAGCGGCAAGACGCCCCTAGTGTTGTGGCTGGCGGAATTGCTCAAGGACCGCGGCTGGACGCCCGGCATCGTGTCGCGCGGTTACGGCGCGCGCCTCGAGGCTCCGCGCGAAGCGACCATCGCGTCCGATCCGGCCGAAGTCGGCGACGAGCCGATCGTCCTCGCACGGCGCAGCGGCTGCACGGTGTGGGTGGGGCCCGACAGGGTGCGCGTGTGCGAGGCCTTGCGCCACCAGCATCCGCACGTCGATATCATCGTGCTCGACGACGGGCTGCAGCACTATCGCCTCGCGCGCGATCTCGAGATCTGCGTGGTGGATGCGCGCGGCTTCGGCAACGGCTTTCTGCTACCTGCCGGCCCGCTGCGCGAGCCGCGCGCGCGCCTGCGCTCGGTCGATGCGGTCGTGGCGCACGGCACCGACGCCGTGCGAGGCTACGCGATGCACCTGGAAGGCAAGCTGCTGAACTGCCTGGCCGACGCGCGCCAGCGCCGGCCGGTGGAGAGCTTCGGCGGGCAGCGCGTGCACGCGGTGGCCGGCATCGGCGACCCGAACCGTTTCTTCGGCCACCTGATGCGACTCGGCCTGGAGGTGGTGCCGCACCCGTTCCCAGACCATCATTCCTTCGTCCCCGCGGACCTCGAGTTTGGCGACCCGCTGCCGGTCGTGATGACCGAGAAGGACGCGGTAAAATGCAGGCGCTTCGCGAAACCGCAGCACTGGGTGTTCCCGGTGCGCGCGGTCCTCGATCCCGCTTTCGGACATTGGCTGCTGGAGAAGCTTGGTGAGCACCGCCGTTGATCCACGACTGCTAGAAATCCTCGTTTGCCCGCTGTGCAAGGGCGCGCTCGTGTACCGCAAGGACGCAGGCGAGCTGATCTGCAAGGCCGACCGGCTCGCCTATCCGATCAAAGACGGCATCCCGGTCATGCTCGAGGACGACGCGCGCAAGCTCGACCCGGCCGACGACGTCGCCGGCTGAGGCGCCGCCGAATCCGGCCATGGCTGGCTTCTGCGTCATCATCCCAGCGCGCTTCGCCTCGACGCGCTTTGCCGGCAAGGCGCTTGCAGACCTGGGCGGCAAGCCGATGGTGGTGCGGGTGTGCGAACGAGCGCAGGCGAGCGGCGCCGAGCGCGTCTGCGTCGCCACCGACGACGAGCGCATCGCGCAGGCGGTTCGCGCGCAAGGGTTCGAGACGCGCATGACGCGCTCCGACCACCCCTCCGGGACCGACCGCATTGCCGAGGCGGCGCTGGCGATGGGATTGGCCGACCAGACGCTGGTGGTCAACGTGCAGGGCGACGAGCCGCTGATCGCGCCCGCGCTGATCGGCGAGGTCGCGGCGGCGCTCGAGCGCGACGCCGAGGCGAGCGTGTCCACCGCCTGCCATCCGGTTCGCGATGCGGCATCGGTGTTCAATCCGAACGTCGTCAAGGTCGTGCTCGACGCGCAAGGCCGCGCGCTTTACTTCAGCCGCGCCCCGGTCCCGTTCGCGCGGGACGCCTATGCCGCGCGCGGACGCGAACCGCCTGCCGGGCTGCCGTGCTACCGCCACCTCGGAATCTATGGCTACCGCGTCTGCTTTCTGCGGCGCTACGCGGAGCTTGCCCCGTCGCCGCTCGAGCAGTTCGAATCGCTCGAGCAGCTGCGCGTGCTGTGGCACGGCTACCGCATTGCGGTGACGATCTCGAAGGACGAGGTTCCCCCGGGCGTAGATACGCCGCAGGACCTTGAAACGGTGCGCGCGCGGTTTGACCGGATCGGCGATTCCGGCTAAGGTCAGCGGCGTCTCCGGCGCCGGCACAGTGCGCCGATGCGCCTTGCTTGAAGTCTCACACCGCCACGGAATTTCAGACATGCGCTTGATCCTGCTGGGGCCGCCGGGCGCAGGCAAGGGGACGCAGGCAGGCTACATCATGGCGCGCTACGGCATTCCGCAGATCTCCACCGGCGACATGCTGCGCGCGGCGGCCAAGGCCGGTACGCCGCTCGGTCTGGAGGCGAAAAAACTGATGGACGGGGGACAGCTGGTCTCGGACAGGATCGTGATCGACCTGGTCAAGCAGCGGCTGAGGCAGCCGGACTGCGCCAAGGGCTACCTGTTCGACGGTTTTCCGCGCACCATTGCGCAAGCCGAGGCGATGAAGCAGACCGGCGTGCCGATCGATTGCGTGCTCAAGATCGACGTACCGGATGACGAGATCATCGTACGCATGAGCGGTCGCCGCGTGCACCCCGGCTCCGGCCGCACTTACCACGTCAAGTTCAATCCGCCGAAAACCGAAGGCCGCGACGACGTGACCGGCGAGGCGTTGATCCTGCGCGACGACGACAAGGTCGAAACGGTCAAGAAGCGCATCGAGGTGTACAAGGCGCAGACCCGGCCGCTGCTCGAGTACTACACCGCCTGGGCCGCTGCCGGCGATGCGCGCGCGCCGCGCTGCCGTCGCATCTCGGGCAGCGGATCGGTGGAGCAGATCCGTGACCGCGCATTTGCAGCACTCCGTGGGGGAAATGGAGAAAAAGCATGAGCCGAGCCAAGCTGCGCAATGCCCTTTACGCCCAGTCGGGCGGCGCCACCGCCGTCATCAACGCCTCGGCCTGCGGGGTGATAGAGGCCGCGCGCCGCGCCAAGGGGCGCATGGGCAAGCTGTACGCCGCGCGCAACGGCATCCTGGGCGCGCTGAACGAAGACCTGATCGACACCTCCAGGGAAAGCGCCGCGGCGGTTCGTGCGCTGAAGCACACGCCGGGGGCCGCGTTCGGCTCGTGCCGCTACAAGCTCAAGAGTCCGCAGGAGGACCGCGCCAAGTTCGCGCGCCTGGTGGAGGTGCTGCGCGCGCATGACGTCGGCTGGTTCTTCTACAACGGCGGCAACGACTCGGCCGACACGACCTTGAAGCTGTCGCAGATCAGCGCCGCCATGGACTACCCGCTGAGCGCGATCGGCATTCCGAAAACCATCGACAACGATCTGGTCGGGACCGACTGCTGCCCCGGCTTCGGCTCGGTGGCGAAATACGTCGCGACCTCGATCCGCGAGGCTGGGCTCGATGTGGCCTCGATGGCGAGCACCTCGACCCGCGTGTTCGTGCTCGAGGTGATGGGGCGCCATGCCGGCTGGATCACCGCCGCCTGCGGGCTCGCGGCGGAGCGTGCGGGCGAGCCGCCGCACGTGCTGCTGTTCCCCGAGCTGCCGTTCGACGAAGCGGATTTTCTGGCTCGCGTCAAGCAGACAGTCGAGAGTGTCGGTTATTGCGTGGTCGCGGTGTCCGAAGGCGTGAAGGACCGACAGGGCAAGTTCCTCGCGGAAGCAGGCTCGGTGGACGCGTTCGGCCACAAGCAGCTCGGCGGGGTCGCGCCGGTGATCGCGCAGTTGGTCCAGGAGCGCCTGGGCTACAAGCCGCACTGGGCCGTGGCCGACTACCTGCAGCGCGCGGCGCGCCACATCGCCTCCAGGACCGACGTCGACCAGGCCTACCGCGTGGGCCAGGCCGCGGTGAAGCTCGCGCTCGAGGGCCGCAATGCGGTGATGCCGGTCATCGTGCGCACCTCGGACCGGCCTTACCGCTGGAAGATCGGCGTCGCGCCGCTCGACGAGGTCGCGAACCGGGAGCGGCGCGTGCCGCGCGAGTTCGTCAGCGCGGACGGCTTCCAGATCACCGCGGCGTGCAGGCGCTACCTCGCGCCGCTGGTGGCCGGAGAGACGCCGCCGCCGTTCCGCAACGGGTTGCCGGCATACGTCAGGCTGCGCAACGCGCCGGTGCGTAAGCAACTGAAGAGCGCTTTCAAGGCCTAGCCGCGCCTCGGCCAGCGCGGCTTTTCTGCTAAAATCCGCGCCTTCCTGCGGGCGTCCCCGCCCGTAAGCCCAAACGATCAAACAAGGGGAGCTAGACCATGTCCGGAGGAGTCATTTTCGCGCTCGTGTGCGCCGCCATCGGAATTCTCTATGGCGCGATCTCGATCAAGTGGATCCTGGCGCAGCCCGACGGCAACGAGCGCATGCGCGAGATCGCGGCGGCGATCAAGGAAGGCGCAACCGCCTACCTGTGGCGCCAGTACACCACCATCGCCATCGCCGGCCTGGTGCTGTTCCTGGTGATCGGCTTTATTCCCCAGCTCGGCTGGGCCACGGCCTGGGGCTTTTTCATCGGCGCGGTGTTCTCGGCCCTATCGGGCATCATCGGCATGAACGTCTCGGTGCGCGCCAACGTGCGCACCGCCGAGGCCGCGCGCACCGGGCTGAACGAGGCGCTGAACATCGCTTTCCGCGGCGGCGCGATCACCGGCCTGCTGGTGGTCGGGCTCGGTCTGCTCGGCTGCGCCGGCTACTTTGCGCTGCTGTATGCGAACGCGCTCGACAAGTCCGATCTCGCGCACCTGATTCATCCGCTGGTCGGGCTGGGCTTCGGCGGCTCGCTGATCTCGATCTTCGCGCGGCTCGGAGGCGGGATCTTCACCAAGGGCGCCGACGTGGGCGCGGACCTGGTCGGCAAGGTCGAGGCCGGCATTCCCGAGGACGATCCGCGCAATCCGGCGGTGATCGCCGACAACGTGGGCGACAACGTGGGCGACTGCGCCGGCATGGCGGCCGACCTGTTCGAGACCTATGCCGTCACCCTCATCGCCACCATGCTGCTCGGCGCGCTGCTGCTGAAGGACGTCAACGCCCTCATCTATCCGCTCGCGATCGGCGGCTTTTCGATCCTGGCTTCGATCATCGGCACCTGGTTCGTGAAGGCGAGGGCGGGCGACAAGAACGTGATGCCCGCCCTGTACAAGGGACTGTGGGTGGCCGGCATCCTGGCGGTGATCGCATTCTGGCCCATCACGCAGGTGATGATGGGCGGCATCGTCGCCAACGTGCCGTTCGAGATCAGCGGCCAGGCGCGCATGATCGGGATCTGGAACTTGTGGGGCGCCGCCGTGGTCGGCCTGGCGCTGACCGGCTTCATGGTCTGGATCACCGAGTATTACACCGGCACCCAGTTCAAGCCGGTGCGGCACATCGCAGAGGCCTCGAACACCGGCCACGCCACCAACATCATCGCCGGTCTCGGCGTGTCGATGAAATCGACCGCCTTCCCGGTGCTCGCGGTGTGCGTGGCGATCTTCGTGTCCTACTGGCTGGCCGGCCTGTACGGGATCGCGATCGCCGCGACTGCGATGCTGTCGATGACTGGAATCATCGTGGCGCTCGACGCCTACGGCCCGATCACCGACAACGCGGGCGGCATCGCCGAGATGGCCGACCTGCCCGCGACGGTGCGCGCAATCACCGACCCGCTCGACGCGGTAGGCAACACTACCAAGGCGGTAACCAAGGGCTACGCGATCGGTTCCGCCGGCCTCGCCGCGCTGGTGCTGTTCGCCGACTACACCCACGCTCTGGACAAGGCCGGCAGCACGCTGAGCTTCGATCTTTCGAACCACATGGTCGTCATCGGGCTGCTGATCGGCGGCATGGTGCCGTTCCTGTTTGCCGCTATGGCGATGGAGGCGGTAGGCCGCGCCGCGAGCTCGGTGGTGGTCGAAGTGCGCCGGCAGTTCAAGGAGATCCCCGGCATCATGCAAGGCACGGCGAAGCCGGATTACTCGCGCGCGGTGGACATGCTCACGCGCGCGGCGATCAAGGAGATGGTCGTGCCCTCGTTGCTGCCGGTGCTGGTCCCGATCGTGGTCGGCCTGATCCTCGGGCCGCAGGCGCTCGGCGGCGTGCTGATGGGCACCATCGTCACCGGCCTGTTCGTGGCCATTTCGATGACCACCGGCGGCGGCGCCTGGGACAACGCCAAGAAGTACATCGAAGACGGCAACTTCGGCGGCAAGGGCTCCGATGCGCACAAGGCGGCGGTGACCGGAGACACGGTAGGCGACCCGTACAAGGACACCGCGGGCCCGGCGGTCAACCCGCTGATCAAGATCATCAACATCGTCGCGCTGCTGATCGTGCCGCTGATGGTTTGAGGGCGCGCGCCCGAGTCGAACTCCGCCGGCCGCACGAGCACCGATGCGGCCGCCAGCAACGCCTTACCGTACACCGGTAGGCGTAAACTTCTCATGTAAGCCTCTGTCCATCCATAGTCGGCGTGAGTCCGACTGGAGGGTGGGGGCTTTGGATGGAGGGGAACGGCTGGTTCAGCCTTAATTATTAAGGAGTTCATCATGTCTCGCTTCCTGCTCTTCCTTCTATCCATGTTCGTCACAGCCGCTGCTTCGGCACAGCCGATCACTCTCGGTGCTTCGACGCAGCTCACCGGTTCGACGGCCAATACCGGCCGGTATTACAAGGACGCTTACGAATTCGCCATCGACAAGATCAATGCCGCCGGCGGCGTGAAGCTTGGTTCCGAGCATCGAAAATTGTCGCTCAAGCTGCTCGACAACCAGTCCGACGTCAATCTCAGCGTTCGACAGTATGTGCAGCTCCTGTCCCAGGACAAGGTAGATCTGCTGCTGGGCGGATTTGCCAGCAACTTCATCATCGCCGACTCTGCGGTGGCGGAAAAGAACGAAGTTCCGATGGTGCAGGGCGGCGGTGCGTCCGACCAGATCTACAGCCGCGGCTATAAATACATCTTCGGCACGCTGCCGGCGGCGAGCGATTATTTCGGCAGCACGATCGACGCGATGACCAAGCTGAATCCGAAACCGCGCACGGTGGCGCTGCTGTATGCCGACGACTCGTTCGACGTCTCGGTCGCCAAAGGCACGCGCGAAGAGCTCGAGAAAGCCGGCTTCAAGACGGTGATCGACGAGCGCTACAGCAGCAATGCGTCGGATTTCAACACGCTGCTTTCGCGTATCAAGAGCGAGCATGCCGACGCCGTGCTGATGGCCTGTCACGAAACCGAGGCGCTTAATTTCATCCGCCAGGCCAAGAGCCTCGATGTGAGCCCGAAACTGTACTCGTTCACGGTGGGCGTTCCGAGTGCGGACTTTCGCCAGGCGCTGGGCAAAGACGCCGACTACGCGAGCGGGATGACGGCATGGCTGCCGTCGGCAAAACTCAAGGATCATTGGTTCGGAAATGCCGAGAAGTTCGCGCAAGCGTACAAGGCCAAGTACGGCTATGAGCCGGACTATCATGCGGCTTCCGGCGTAGCGGTAATCGAAACCGTCGTCAAGGCAATCGAGGCCGCGGGCAGCACCGATCCGAAGAAGGTGCGCGACGCATTGACCAAGGTGAATTTCGAGAGCATTTACGGCCATATCGCGTTCGGCAAGACCGGCCAGATCAGCCTGCCCCAGACCATGATTCAGGTCCAGGACGAGAAGGTCGTGCCGATTTATGGATCGAAGGGCTTCATCGGCAAGCTCAAGTATCCAATGCCCGACTGGAACAAGCGCTAGTCAGTGCAGCTTTTCGCTCAAGTTCTTCTCAACGGTATTCTCCTGGGCGGGCTCTACGCCTTGATGGCGCTGGGGCTCGCCCTGGTTTGGGGGGTGTTGAATATCGTCAACCTGGCGCATGGCGCCTTGATCATGCTGGGCGGTTACGTGACCTATTATTTGTTCACGGGCGCCCACATCGATCCGTTTCTTGCGCTGCCGATTACGGCAGTGGTGATGTTCGGGATCGGTTACGTCATTCAGCGTGGAATTCTGAATCTGATCATCCGCGCGCCGATGTTCAATACCCTGCTGATCACGTTCGGTCTGGAAGTCGTGCTGACCTACCTTGCACAGCTTGCGTTCAGTGCCGATTACCGCACGATCAACCCGAGCTATGCGGGTTCAAATTTCAACGTGATGGCAATTACCGTCCCTTATGTTCAGTTGTTCGCCTTTGTGATCGCACTGGCGCTCACCTTCGGCATGTGGGTCTTCCTCAAGCGTACGCGCCTGGGCCGCGGTATCCGCGCTTCCGCGCAGAACCTGATCGCGGCGCGGTTGTATGGCGTGGAGCCGCGCGGCATTTACGCGCTGACATTCGGCCTTGGATCGGCGCTCGCCGGAGTGGCGGGCGGCCTCTACGGCATGGTGTCCCAGATCAATCCGTATATCGGCGGCGCGCTGACGGCGAAATCCTTCGTCATTGCGATCATCGGCGGCCTCGACAATCCGCTCGGCGTAATCGTCGGTGGACTGTTTCTCGGGGTTGTCGAATCGCTCACCGCGCTCTACATCGGTCCCACCTACAAGGACGTGATGAGCTTCGGTATTCTGGTTCTGGTGCTGATTCTGCGGCCGTCCGGCCTGTTGGGCCGAACGGCATGAAACGCGTTGTCTGGGCGATCGTGCTCGCGCTCATCGTGGCGCTGCTCGTCATGGTGCCGTGGATGGGGTCGCCGGTGATCGTGCAGTTCGGCATCAGCGTGCTGATTCTGGCGACCCTGGCGCAGGGTTGGAACATCATCGGCGGCTATACCGGTTACCCGTCGTTCGGCAACTCGGTGTTCTTCGGGCTGGGCGCCTATGGAGTGGGTATCGCGATGCTGACCTACGGCCTGCCGTTCTGGGTCGGCATGCTGCTGGGACTGGCATTGGGCGTGGCCTTCGCATTCGCGCTCGGGGTGCCGGTGCTGCGCCTCAAGGGACACTATTTTGCGATCGCAACGCTGGGGCTGGCGCAGGTAATGACCGCGATCGTCTCGAACATCGGGATTGCCGGGCAGAACATCGGCCTGGTGCTGCCGCTGCTCAGGAGCGAGGTGCTGTTCTACGAACTGGCGCTGGCGCTGCTGGTGCTTGCGACGCTGACGGTGTACTGGCTGTCGCGCAGCCGCTTCGGATTCGGCCTGATTGCGATTCGTGAAGACGAGGAAGGCGCCAAGGTCATGGGCGTCAACACCACGCTCTACAAGGTGCTGGCTTTTGCGCTCTCCGCCGCCTTCACCGCGCTGGCGGGCGGAATCTACGCCTACTACATCACTTTTATAGATCCGGTCGGCGTATTCGACATTTCGCTCAACGTCAAAATGATCATCATGGCGATTTTCGGCGGACCGGGCAGCGTGCTGGGGCCCGTGGTGGGTGCGTTTATCCTGTCGGCCATTTCCGAAGTTCTGGCGACCCGGGTGACGAGCGTTGCCGCCATGTTCTTCGGCATCGTCATCGTGATTGCGGTGGTGTTCATGCCGCGTGGTATCGCCGACGTAATACAGAATTTCAAGCGGACCGGGTGGCGGTATTTCAGCGAGAACGTCAGGCTGCACCGTTTGTAAATGGACAATATTCTCGAGATCCGCAATCTGACCAAGCGCTTCCATGGCCTGGTGGCGGTGAACGATGTCAGCTTTGATCTGAAGCGCGGGGAGATTCTGGGATTGATCGGGCCCAACGGTGCAGGCAAGACGACGCTCGTGAGCCTGGTGAGCGGCACGCTCGCCCCGACCGACGGCGATCTGCTGTTCGAAGGCCGGTCGATCCGCGGCATCCCGGCGTTTCGGCGGGCGCATCTGGGGATCGGCCGCACCTTCCAGGTGATGAAGCCGTTTCCCGGCTTGAGCGTGCTCGAAAATGTGACGGTCGGCGCGCTCTTCGGCAAGCAGGGCGGCGAGCGCAATATCGGGCGGGCGCGCGAACAGGCGCGCGAGTGCCTGCAGTTCGTGGGGTTGGGCAAGCGTATCGATCAGCGCGCCGACGCGCTGGGCGGTCCCGACCGCAAGCGGCTCGAACTGGCCAAGGCGCTGGCGATGAAGCCCCGGCTGCTGCTGTGCGACGAAGTGATGGCGGGACTGAATCACGTCGAAATCGAAGAGGTGATCGGGAATATCAAGAAAGTGCGCGACCAGGGCATCAGCATTCTGGTGATCGAGCACGTGATGAAGGCGATCCAGAGCCTGTCGGACCGGCTGTTCGTGTTGCATCATGGAGAAAAAATCGCCGACGGCGCGCCGCAGGATGTGCTGAAGGATCAGCGCGTGATCGAGGCTTACCTGGGCCGGAGACGGACATGAGCGGCGCATTGCTGAGCGTAAGCGGGCTCACTGCCGGCTACGGTGAAATGACCGTGCTGAGGGAAATCTCGATCGAGATCAAGCCGGCGGAGATCGTGGCGATGGTCGGCAGCAACGGCGCCGGCAAGACCACGCTGCTGCGCGCACTGTCGCGGCTCATCTCCTGGGACGGCGATGTGGAATTCGACGGCAAGCCGCTCCAGGGTCTGACCGCCGATCAAGTATTCGGTCTCGGCATGGTGCAGGTGCCGGAGGGGCGGCAGTTGTTCGACCACATGACGGTCGAGGAAAATCTTCTGATGGGCGCATACCGGCGCCGCGACAAGGCCGGAATCAAGCACAGCCTGGAGCGCAACTACCAGCTTTTCCCGCAGCTCGCGGAGCGCCCGCGTCAGCTCGCGGGCAGCATGTCCGGCGGCGAACAGCAGATGTGCGCGATGGCGCGCGCGCTGATGGCGGCGCCGCGGCTGATGATGGTCGACGAAATGAGCCTGGGGTTGGCGCCGGTGATTGTCGATCTTCTGCTCGACGTGATGGTCGAAATCCGCAAGCAGGGCGTTACCGTGCTGCTGGTCGAGCAGGACGTTTTTTCGGCGCTGCATGTCGCCGACCGCGGCTATGTGATGGAAACGGGCCGGGTCGTGCGCGAAGGCACCGCGCAACAGCTCGCCGATGACCCGGAAGTGCAGCGCGCCTACCTCGGACTTTGAGAACGGCCCCGCACTTGCGCGCAAGCCGCGCTGCGCTATCTTGCTGAGCACCTTGTTCGGAAAGATGGTCCGGCGCGCAGCTGCGGCGGCGGTTGTTCTTGGCTGTCAGCTCGCGCTCGCGCAGCCGCAACCCGAAGCCCCGAGCGGGTGGACCACCAAGCTGGCCGTTACCGCTCCGCATGAGATGGTGGCGGCGGCGAATCCGCTCGCGGCGCAAGCGGGGCTGGAGATGCTGCACGCGGGCGGCAGCGCGCTCGACGCCGTGATCGCGGTGCAAATGGTGCTCGGTCTGGTCGAGCCGCAGTCCTCCGGGCTCGGCGGCGGCGCTTTCCTGCTCTACTGGTCGGACGCCGGGCGGCGCCTGCACAGCTACGACGGCAGGGAGACGGCCCCGCAGGCGGCGCGGCCGGATCGCTTTCTGGACGCGAACGGCCAGCCGCTGCAGTTCTACGACGCGGTAACGAGCGGCAAATCGGTCGGCGTGCCGGGCGCGCTGCGCATGCTCGAGCTTGCGCACCGGCACCACGGACGACTCCCCTGGGCGCGCCTGTTTGCGCCCGCGATCCGGCTGGCCGAGCACGGGTTCGCGGTTTCGCCTCGGCTGCACCGGCTGCTCGAGCGCGATCGCTTCCTGCGCGCCGACCCCAATGCGCGCGCCCTGTACTACGGCGCCGACGGCCACGCGCTCGGCGCGGGCAGCGTGCTCGTCAACCGAGCCTATGCCGCGACGCTGCGCAGCATCGCCGTGC
>JBOIFB010000058.1:0-12796 GCA_050741415.1 Burkholderiales bacterium
CGTCAGGTCTGTCATCACGGTCAGCGCCGGCGACTCCAATCCGACCTTCGGCTGGCTCGGACGCCTGAACCCCGCATCGTCCCCCAGGCTGTGACTCGGCAGCGGAAAAAAACTACGCTCCATGATGCCTCCTGTTGCTTGCTATGTACTGAAAGGGAGCGCTTACGCGCCGCAAAGTTCAACTTCAGCCTGAGACGGGCTCCGCGCGCTGCCGGCCGTGACGACGATCGGCGCCCAGAAACCGGTGCAGCTCCGCCAACGCTTGCCGATAGACGTCGCGCTTGAATTCGATCACCGCATCGAGCGGGATCCAGAATTCATGCCATCGCCAGGCGTCGAATTCCGGGTGTCCGCTCGCGCGCAACCTCACGTCGCAGTCGCGCCCCAGCAGCCGCAGCAGGTACCAGATCTGCTTCTGCCCGCGATAAGCGCCCCGCCAGTCGCGCCGCACCCATTGCTCCGGTACCTCGTAGCGCAGCCATTCGCGCGTGCGCCCGAGTATCCTGACGTGCCCGGGCAGCAGCCCGATCTCCTCCTCGAGCTCGCGGTACATCGCCTGGGTCGGCGTCTCTCCGTGCTTCATCCCCCCCTGCGGAAACTGCCAGGCGTGCTGATTGATGCGCTTGCCCCAAAACACCTCGTTACGCTGGTTCACGAGGACGATCCCGACATTGGAACGGTAGCCGTCTTTATCGAGCATGGACGCACCGCCTTACGTTAGAATTCGCAACGATTTTTCCACAGCCGTCCGCCAAACACAACGCTGCCTGCCCGAACCCACCGGGATGAGCGGCAGATCGACGATGCGCAGCTCGCGATTCTTCATCGGTACCATTAAAGAAGCCCCCGCGGAAGCGGAGCTGGCAAGCCATAAGCTCATGCTGCGCGCCGGGCTCATCCGGCGGCTCGGCTCGGGCCTGTACAGTTGGATGCCGCTCGGACTGCGCGTTCTGCGCAAAGTCGAGGCGGTAGTACGGGAGGAGATGAACCGCGCCGGCGCGCTCGAGGTGCAGATGCCGTGCGTGATTCCCGCCGAATTGTGGCAAGAAACGGGCCGCTGGGAAGCGTTCGGCCCGCAGCTGCTGAAGATCAAGGATCGGCACCAGCGCGACTTCCTGTTCGGGCCCACGCACGAGGAGGTGATCACCGACATCGCGCGGCGCGAAATCCGCAGCTATCGCCAGCTACCGGTGCACTTTTACCAGATGCACGTCAAGTTCCGCGACGAGATCCGGCCTCGCTTCGGCGTCATGCGCGCGCGCGAGTTCCTGATGAAAGACGGCTATTCGTTCCACGCCGATTACGCCGACCTCCAGCGCGAGTACCGCAACATGTACGAAACGTACACGCGCATTTTCACGCGGCTCGGCCTGCGCTTTCGCGCGGTCGCGGCCGACACGGGCTCGATCGGCGGCACCGGTTCTCACGAGTTCCATGTGCTGGCCGACTCGGGCGAGGACGCGATCGCGTATTGCCCGGACTCGGACTACGCGGCGAACATCGAGCTCGCCGAGGCGCTCGCGCCTGCGGTCCCTCGCGGGTCGGCCACCGAGGCGATGTCCAGGGTGCCCACGCCTGGAAAGACGCGCTGCGAAGACGTCGCGGCAATGCTGAGGCTGCCGCTGAATCGGACCGTCAAGGCGATCGCCCTGGTGCGGGAGGCCGTGCCCTACGGGGATTCCGGCCACTTCGCACTTGTTCTGCTGCGCGGGGATCACGCGCTGAACGAATTGAAGACGCAGAAGGTCCTGGGGCCCTTCCGGTTTGCGAGCGAGGATGAGATCCAGCAGGCGCTGAACTGCCGCGCCGGCTATATCGGCCCGGTCCGGGTCGGCGCCAAGATGGCGCTGTTCGCCGATCGGGTCGTCGCGGCGATGAGCGATTTCGTGTGCGGCGCGAACGAATCGGGATTTCACCTGACCGGCGTCAACTGGGGGCGCGACCTGGCGGAAGATCCGGGCAAGGTGCACGACCTGCGCAACGTGATCGAGGGCGACGCCAGCCCCGACGGCAAGGGAGCCCTCAAAATCCTGCGCGGCATCGAGGTCGGCCATATCTTCCAGCTTCGCACAAAATACTCCGAACCGATGAAAGCGACCTTCCTCGACGAGAAGGGCGTCGCCAGACCGATGGAAATGGGCTGCTACGGCATCGGCGTGACGCGAATCGTGGCGGCGGCGATCGAGCAGAACTACGACGAGCGCGGGATCGGCTTCCCGATGCCCATGGCGCCCTTCGCGGCGAGCCTGGTCCCGATCGGATACCACAAGAGCACCGCAGTACGCGAAGCCGCGGACCAGCTTTACGCCGACCTCTCGGCCGCCGGGGTCGAAGTGCTGCTCGACGACCGCGATGAGCGTCCCGGAGTCCTGTTCGCGGACACGGATCTGATCGGCATTCCCCACCGGCTGGTGCTCTCGGAACGCGGCTTGGGCGCAGGTACAGCCGAGTACAAGGCCAGGCACGAAGCGCAGGCGCAGAATGTCCCGCTGACGGGCACCGCGGCCTTCCTCAAGGAACGACTCGCCAGGGCATGACCAGTCGGGCCGCGCTGCGCCGATTCTGCCTCGCACTCGCTCTGCTCGCGCCCCTGCCGGTGCTCGCCGGCGCCCAGCTCTACGAGCCGCTCGCCGACAGTGTGCGCGCGACCCTCAGCGCGGCGGTGAGCGACCGCCCTCCTCCGACTTTGAACTTCCGCCGGCCGGAGGACGCACACCGCTGGCTGTTCGAAATGTCGCGCCGGTTGGCAAAGCGCGTCCCTGACCGCGCGGTGCGTCTGCAGCTGCTCAAGACAGTTCAGTACGAAGCGACCCGCGCCGGCCTTGATCCGCAGCTGGTGCTCGGCGTGATCGACGTCGAGAGCAAGTTCCGAAAGTACGCCGTGTCCGCCTCCGGCGCGCGCGGCTACATGCAGGTGATGCCTTTCTGGACCAAGCTGATCGGCCTGCCGAGAGACAATCTGTTTCACCTCAGGACGAACCTGCGCTATGGTTGCGTGATCCTGCGCTACTACCTCGACATCGAGAAGGGCAACTACTTTCGCGCGCTCGGGCGCTATAACGGCAGCCTGGGCCAGGCGCAGTATCCATTCCTGGTCCTCAAGGCCTGGAGGCAGCGCTGGAGTTACGACGCCCCGACCAACTAGGCCACCATTGATCCGAACCCTGCTCGCCAAGCCGCGCTTCGCCAACTGGCTCTACGGATTCACTCCGCCCGAGCATGGGGTGGTGGTCCTGCGGCACCGCAGGGTGTACATCGTGCCGACCCGCGTCGGGTGGCTGTACGGCGCAACTCTCGCCGTGCTGCTGATCGGCTCGATCAACTATGCGCTGTCGCTTGGCTTCGCCCTCACTTTCCTGCTGACAGGGTTGGGGCTCGCCGGCATGGTGCACACCGCGCGCAATCTGGCGCGCACCGCAGTGAGCGCGGGGCGCGCGGAGCCGGTCTACGCCGGCGAGGCGGCGCAGTTCCATCTCCTTCTCGACAGCCGCGTGCCGTTCGAGCGCCCCTCGATCCTGGTGCGACATGTGACCAGCGGCGCCCAGCTGGTGATCGACGTCCCCGCGGCCGCGGTCGCGGAGGTCGTGCTCGCCGTGCCCGCATCCAAGCGCGGCTGGCTGCGGCTCGGACGCGTAATGCTGGAGACGCGCTTCCCGCTTGGCCTGTTCCGGGCGTGGAGCTACGTCGAGCCCGATGCACGCTGCCTGGTTTACCCGCAACCGGAGCGCACACCGCTGCCGCCGACCAGCCCCGACGCGCGCACCGGCGCGGCCCGGACTCAGGCTGCGGGCAGCGACGACTTCTCGGCGCTGCGCGGGTACCAGCCATCCGATTCTCCGCGCCACGTCGCCTGGAAGGCAGTCGCGCGCGCCGAGGGCATGCTCACCAAGCAGTTTTCCGGCGAATCGGCGGGCGAGTTGTGGCTCGACTGGCGCCTGCTGCCGGCCGGGCTGGATCTGGAGCGACGCCTTTCGTGCCTCGCGGGTTGGGTGCTCGCTGCGCAGCAGTCCGGCGCGCTCTACGGTCTGCGGCTGCCGGGTGAGGAAGTCGCGCGCGCGCGCGGCGAGGCGCATCGCGCCGCCTGCCTGAAGGCGCTGGCGCTCTATAGGCCATGATGAACGCCTTGCCGCACCCGCTCGCGCCGGAGCTGCGCGCGGTAAGCGGGCGCGACCTCGCGGCGCTCATAGCGTCGCTGTTACTGGTGGTGGCGCCGCACGCCGAACACGCGCCGTGGTGGATCGCGCTGCTGGTGCTGTCGCTCTACGGCTGGCGCGTATACCTCGGTGTCACGCACACGCCCTTGCCGCCGCACTGGCTGCTGCTCGCGCTGACCGGCGCCGCGATGGCCGGCATCTGGGCTCAATACCACACGATCTTCGGCCGCTCGCCGGGCATCGTCCTGCTGTGCCTGTTCTCGGGGCTCAAGCTGCTGGAGATGCGCAGCCGCCGCGATGCGACGGTCGTAGCGTTCCTGTGCTTTTTCCTCATCATCACGAATTTCTTCTATTCGCAGAGCATCCCGACCGCGCTCACGATGTGCGTCGCGCTGGCCGCCATCACCACTACGCTGGTCGGTTTCGCCGCGCCGCAAAGGCGGTCGCAGGCGAACCTTCGCACGGCCGGACTGCTGCTCGCGCATGCCGCACCCGCTGCGCTGGTTCTTTTCCTGCTCTTTCCGCGTGTGCAAGGTCCGCTCTGGGGCCTGCCGCAGGAAGCTTCCGCGGGGATCAGCGGGCTCTCGGATACGATGTCGCCGGGCAACCTGGCGCGCCTCGCGCTGTCGGACGCAACTGCGTTCCGGGTCGAGTTTCAGGGCAAGCCTCCGCCGCCGCAACTGCGCTATTGGCGCGGCCCCGTGCTGTGGGATTTCGACGGCCGCAACTGGCGCATGGGCCCCACGATCCTGGCCGATTTCAAGCCGCCGCACGGGGGCGATCATATTTATCGCTACAGCGTCGTTCTGGAGCCGCACAATCGCAACTGGCTTTTCGCGCTGGAGACTGCGGCCAGCCTGCCGCCGGGGTCGCGCTACACCGAGGACGGTCAGATCTTGGCGCGCAGACCGGTGCGCCAGCGCATCCGCTACGAGCTCGAATCGGTGACGGACCCCGTGCCCGAAGCCGCACAAGATCCCGGCGCGTTGCGCCGCGCGCTGCGCCTGCCCGAGGGCTTCGATCCGCGCTCGGTCGCGCTTGCGCACCAATGGCGCGACGCTTCGCGAAGCGACGCCGCGATCGTCGCCCGCGCAATCAATTTCCTGCGCGTCGGGGGCTACGTCTACACGCTCGAACCGCCGCGGCTCGGCGTCGATTCGGTCGACGAGTTCCTGTTCGACACCAAGGCGGGTTTCTGCGAGCACTTCGCCTCGGCGTTCGTGTTCCTGATGCGTGCGGCCGGCGTTCCGGCGCGGGTGGTGATCGGGTATCAGGGAGGCGACGTCAATCCGGTGGACCGGATCGTCACGGTACGCCAGTCGGATGCGCACGCCTGGGCCGAGGTCTACCTGCGCGCGCGCGGCTGGGTTCGCGTCGATCCGACCGCGGCCGCCGTGCCCGGGCGCATTGCGTCGGGCCTTGCGCGCACGCTGCCCGAGGGCGAGCCGCTGCCGCTGCTGATGCGCCCCCAGCTTCAATGGCTGCGCTCGCTGCGCTATCAATGGGAAGCCCTGAGCTACAAGTGGAACATCTGGGTGCTGGGCTACGACCCGCAGCGCCAGCGCGAGCTCATGTCGCTGGTCGGCATGCGCGATGCCGACTGGCGCAAGCTCACCGCCACACTGTTCACGATCCTGGGTCTTTTCACCGCAATGCTGCTCGTGTGGTCGCTGCGGCGACTGGTGCGGCCGGATCCGGTGCAAAAGACTTGGCAGGCTTTCTGCCGCAAGCTGGGCGCGCGCGGAATCGAGCGCTCTCCGACCGAGGGCCCGCGCGACTACTCCGAACGCGCGGCGCGCGACCTGCCACAGGCGCGGGGGGCCATCCGCTGCATCGGGGAACTCTACGTGGCGCTGCGCTACGGCGCCGCCGCACCGCCCGAGCGCATAGACGAACTCCGGCACCTGGTGCGAGACTTGCGCCTATCATGAAACGACTCTGCGCCGCCCTCCTCGCGCTCGGTCTCGCCGCCGCGGCGCAGGCCTCGCCGCCCGAGCGCGCGCCCTTCGCGGATCGACCCGAGGTGCGGGCTTTCATCCGCCAGATGGTGAAGCGCCACGCATTCGACGCGCGCGAACTGCGGCAGCTGTTCGAGCACGCAAAACGCGAGCAAGCAGTGCTTGATGCCATCAGGCCGGCCGCTTCCGACGCCGATCAGTCCTGGGAGATCTACCGCGCCATCTTCGTCAATCCGAAGCGCATCAGCGCCGGGCTCGAGTTCTGGTCCCGCAACGCAGACGTGCTTGCGCGCGCGCAGCACGTCTACGGCGTGCCGCAGGAGGTCATCGTCGCGATTATCGGCGTGGAAACTTTCTACGGCCGCCACACCGGGCGCTGGCGCGTGGTGGACGCGCTTGCCACGCTTGCGTTCGACTATCCGCCGCGCGCCGGGTTCTTTCGCCAGGAGTTGGCGAACTACCTGCTGTACGCGCGCGAGGCGGGAATCGACATGTTCTCGGTCAAAGGCTCCTACGCGGGGGCGATCGGAATTCCCCAGTTCATGCCCGGCAGCTATCTCCGGTATGCAGTCGACTTCGACGGCGACGGCGTGGCCGACCTGAGCAACAGCGCGGCCGACGCCATCGGCAGCGTCGCGAACTACCTCAAGCAGCACGGCTGGCGAAGCGGTGAAGCGGTCCAATACGAAGCGCGAATCAGCGGCAACGGGTTCCGCTCCTACCTCGATGGCGGACTGCAGCCGCGCTACCGGCTCGCCGAGCTGGCCAAGGCGGGAGTCGTGGCGGTAGGCGCGGCCGAGCCGCCCGACGCGCACGCGCGCGCCGTGCTGCTCGAGCTCACAAGCCCGGCTGCGCAAAGCGAATACCGCCTCGGGCTGCAGAATTTCTACGTCATCACCCGCTACAACAACAGCCCGTTCTACGCCTCCGCGGTGAGCGACCTGGCGAACGCGCTGCGAACAGCGCGCGACGGCCGCTCGCCCTAGACACTGCCGGTGTCAGGACGCCGGCCGGTCTCCCGGCAGGTACTTCAGCGGATCGACCGGCTGACCCGACTTGCGGATCTCGAAGTGCAGCTTCGGCCGGTCCGAATCGGTGTCGCCGAGGATCGCGATTCGCTCGCCGCGCTTCACGGTCTGGCCTTCCTTCACCAGGATCTGGCTGTTGTGGGCGTACACGCTGTTGAAGCCGTCGTCATGCTTGATCACGATCAGCTTGCCATAGCCGCGGATGCCCGTGCCGGTGTACATGATGCGGCCGGGCGCCGCGGCGAAGACCGGATCGCCGATTTTGCCGCCGATGTCTATGCCTTTGTTGGTCGCCTCGGAAAATCCCGCCACGACCTTACCCTTGGCGGGCCAGATGAACGAAACGCCCCCTGCGCTGGCCGACGGCTTGGCGGCGGCCGCCGGTGCCGGCTGCGATCGCGCCGCAGTCGAGGGCGGTTGTGCGGCGGGCGCGGTCTGGGCGCCCTTGCTCAGCAGCGCGAGATTCTCCTTCGAATACGGCAGCCGCAGCGCCTTAGGCTCGGTCTTGGTCGTGCCGTCGCCGCCGCCTTGCTGCGCGGCCGCGGAAGCGCCCAGGAGGTGCGACTCGACCTGGCCCGAGCCGCGCGCAGCGCCGACCGTCACCACCGCGCTGCCGCGCTGCTCGGGCGGCGCGGTGAAGAGCGTCTGGCCGACGCTGATCTTGGTCGGATCGTCGAGCTTGTTCCAGCGCGCGAGGTCGTGGTAGTCGACGCCCTGCTCCAGCGCAATGCTGTACAGGGTGTCGCCGGGCCGCACGACGTAAATGCCGGGCCCCGCACCCGGGATTGGCGCCAGCTGCGCCACTGGCGGCTTGGGTACGGACGCCACAAGCGGCGCGCGGTCCACCACAGGGGCGCCCACCGGCTGATTCGCGCAGCCTGCGGCGGCAAGCACGGCGGCCGCGACGGCGAGCAGAGAACGGTCGGTCATTCGAATTATGCCTTTCCCATCTCCAGCGGCACGAACCGCACGGCATCGAGTTCGGTCTCGGCGAAACCGCGCGCGCTGCGCTCGATCAGCGAGAGCCGCTGCGCGTCGCGCCCCGCAGAGGAGCTTTTCAGCGGAAGTATCATTCTGCCACCCATGGCAAGCTGTCGTAAGAGGCCTTCCGGCACCTCGGTCGCAGCGGCGGCGACGATGATCGAGTCGAAGGGCGCGGCCTTGGCCAGGCCTTCGTTGCCGTCGCCATGCGCCAGCCTCAGATTGGAGAGCTTAAGCCCAAGAAGGTTCGCCCGCGCGCGCTCGAGCAGGCCGCGGATGCGCTCGATCGAGTACACGTCCTGCGCAAGCTGGGCCAGGACAGCCGCCTGATAGCCGCAACCGGTGCCCACTTCGAGCACCTTGCCGAGCTTGCGCGGCCTTTCCCCGATAAGCGCCTCGATCATGCGTGCGACGATGTAAGGTTGGGAAATCGTTTGCGAATATCCGATCGGAAGCGCGCTGTCCTCGTAGGCCCGGCTCGCGAGCGCCTCTTCGACGAACAAGTGGCGCGGCACCGCTCCCATTGCCGCGAGCACCCGCTCGTCGCGGATGCCCTTTTCCCGCAGCCGATCCACCATGCGCACCCGCGTGCGCTGGGAGGTCATGCCGATGCCGGGAATATTCTTGGGGTTGCGCGCGTTCACTTCACGAGCCAGTCGCGCATCATGGCGAGCTGGCCATGGAAAGTCAGATCAACCTGCAGGGGCGTCACCGAGACATGGAAACTTTCGACCGCGTGAAAGTCGGTTCCGGGCCTCGAATCGGCAGCCCCTCCGGCCGCGCCGATCCAGTAGCCGACGTCGCCGCGCGGGGTTTCGATTTTGACCACCGGCTCGGCCTTGTGCCGCCTGCCCAGCCGCGTCACTTCCGTGCCGCGCAGCGCTGCATAGGGAACGTCGGGCACGTTAACATTCAGCAGAACCGGCTGCAGAACGGGATGACGCCTGAAGCGCTCGACCATGTCGACCGCGACTTTGGCGGCGGTCGCAAGATGCTGTCCCGCTTTGCCGACCAGGGACACCGCAAGCGACGGAATGCCGAGCAGAAACCCCTCCATCGCTGCGGCGACCGTTCCCGAATATATCGTGTCATCACCCATGTTGGCGCCCAGGTTGATGCCCGAGACGACCATATCGGGCAGAAAATCAAGCAACCCGGTCACCGCCAGATGCACGCAGTCGGTCGGGGTTCCATCCACGAACAAAAAACCGCTCGGCGCGGTGCGCACGCTGAGCGGCCGGTCGAGCGTGAGCGAGTTCGACGCGCCGGAACGGTCGCGCTCGGGCGCGACCACCGTGACCTCACCGATCGAGCGCAGCGCCTCGGCCAGCACCGTGATCCCGGGAGAGAAATAGCCGTCGTCGTTGGAGATGAGGATGCGCATCGCGGAACTTGCGGATTCTAGCCGAGGTGTCAGCTTCCGGCCTGTTCTTGTCGCCGCGGACTATACTGAAAAATCCGGAGGAACGAGACATATGCCCGACGTGAAACGCTTCATCCTGATGCTGGCGTCGTTGCTCCTGGTCGCCGGCTGCTCATCCTACCCGCCGGCCCCGGCGCCGCTGGCGAGCGTGCCGGCGCCGCGCCTGAACGGCAGCGAGCGCTGGGTCTACGAACAGATCAATCCATACAACAATCTGCGCGTGCGCACGTTGACCGATACCGTCGAAGCGGGTCCGGCCGGCTATACGATCGTGCGCCGCAGCGACCGTCCCGGCGACCCGGTCGAGACGCAGACCGTGCCGCAGCCCTGGAGCGTGTCAGCCGAAAGCGCGGGCGCGACAGGGCAGCGCTACTCCCCCCCGCTCGCGGTGATTCCGTTCCCGATCGCCCCCGGCGCGCACTGGCTCGAAACGCTCACCGCGACCGACGATCACGGCGAGTCGCGCCGGCAGCAGACCTGGGGCCGGGCATTCGGATGGGAGCGCGTGCGCACGCCGGCGGGGGAATTCGTCGCCCTTCGGATCGAGCGCGACAGGAACCTCGGCGACCGCGACAACAATTGGTTCGACACCTATGTGTACGAAACGCTGTGGTACGCGCCAGAGGTCAAGCGCTGGGTGCGCGTCGAATGGCGCAGCAGGCGACAGGAGATGGGGAGAGACCCGCGCGTAGATCGCGATGCGATCGTCTGGCAGCTGACCAGCTACCGCTAGAGAATTCGATTGGTCGGGGCGGTGAGATTTGAACTCACGACCACCTGCACCCCATCCGTAGTCTTGAATTGGGGCATATTATCAATCAACACCTTGCAATGCTCGCCTGCCCCTTTCAACGGCTAGAACAGCCACGAAAAGGCTACAACGTAGCACGCTGTTGGTACGTTCCGGCTGCGTGGAGAGCGGGTGCTAAAATCTCATCATCATGAGCACCACTCTCCGCGTACGCCCCACCCTGCTCCGTGAGCTGGGCAAGATCGCTGCCAAGTCGGACCAGGACGTGTCCGAGCTGGCCGAGGACGCGCTGCGCCAGTTCGTGCGCTCGCATCGCGAGACGGCGCATCTGACGAGCACCAGAGCGAACGTGCGGCGGCTGCGCTCCGCTCACGCCGAGATCGAGACGGAGATTGCCAGGCGCCGACGCAAAGCCGCCTAGGCGCGAGGTCTACTGGACCTCGCAGGCCGAACGGGATCGCGGGCACTGGCGGCAGAGTGATCGCCGCATCCTAGCCAAGATCGAACGGCTGGTAGAAGACATCCTGGAACATCCCTTCGCGGGCATCGGCAAGCCTGAGCCGCTGCGCTACGAGTGGTCCGGTTACTGGTCACGGCGGATTACCGGCGAACACCGCCTCGTCTACCGGGTTGAGGGCAACACCGTCTTCATCGCGCAGTGCCGGTTTCATTACGACTGAGATTCGAGCGCCCTAAGCAGGTCAGGCAGTCTAGGTCTTGATTTCGACGTCGTAAATTATTTCGGCTTCACGGACGATCTGCATTACGTCCTCGTCGGATAAATTCTCATCTTTGAATAGCAATTTCGCGAGATAGCATCGTTTCTCGAAATTTCGTGCTTTGGGAAATCGTGCATGCCTTGCGAGCCGCTGAGCGAATTCGGTATTCCGCTGCTTGGCTTCAGGATCAGTCTCTTCTTCTTCGATAGGTGATATTTCCTCTTCATGTTCTTGAAGTGCCGCAAGTGCATCACTCCATGGAGCGAATATTTCGTGAGATAGGATCAACGCTGGTTGAGCTACAAAGGCATAGAACGTCATGCTGACGATATAGCCAATATTTGGGCGGAGTCGTTCGAGATTCTTCAAAACGTCGCCGTGGTCGGTCGGGTCGGTTACGTTCCGAAGATTATCGAGTGCTTGCCAGCGCTCGTCCGACAGTCGTAGAACATCGACTATCACAGCGCTGGGCCGAAGGCGGTGTAACAGGGTTAAGTACTCGTCGTCGGGTTTCGCAGTCTGGGCGTCAAAGCGCACGATTTGAGTCTTTGCGTCATCCTCATCCAGCTCACCAAAAATGAGATTGACTTGGGCTTCGGTGCACCAAGTTTCAATCTTTCGAAGCAGTTCTGCGAGCGGATCAGGCCCGTGAGATGTGGCCAAGCGAGGTTTCTCCTTACTGCTTACTACATCGTACCCGGTCAGGCGGAAACCGGCGAATCGCTAGCGCCTGTTTGCCAACTCTTCGACGAACTTTGCTCGGAATCTCCTGGCCAGCTTGCTGGATTGTTCGTTGTATTGCCCATTGTGCGTATCGATTGGGATCAGTCCGATGCCGGTAACGCCATCCGCCGCAAGATAAGCGGCAAGGAGATCGACAAGCTCATTGCCGTAACCCTGGTCTCGGAAACCGTGGTCAATCCACCATCCAGGGATGGCAACAGGGCGGCCCGAGGCCTCGGAGATTGCAATGGGAAGATTAAGCTCCTTGTGCACAAACGCGTATAGAAATGACTGATACGTGTGCCAAACACGCCCTGGACCGTTGTCGTTTCTATGCTCGGGTGCGGAAAGGCGCTCGCTGAGATGCCGCAGCTGATCCGACGAAAGTGAATGCTTGGGTACAAGCGTGAGTCGCATGTTTGGCAAAGTCCGGCAGCGTGTAGCAAAGCCACAACTGTATATATTGACAGTATAAGCGTCGATCCGGTAGCCTTTGTGCGCCTACGCGAATCAGGCGCACCACTTTGCGAGCGGCCAGGCGCCGCGTCAACCCTACGGGGGAAGGTTCACATGCATTCACTTGTCACTAACCGGTTGTGAAGTACGTGGGTGAGACAAACCACAAAGCTTCGCACTGTGATGATTTGCTGCACTTTAAGTATCTCGATCGCTTCCTGGGGCTGCTACTGCTCTCGGAGATAGATCGGGCGGCGTTGGATAGGCTCACGGCGGCGCGGGTACGCGATAAGGTTTCTAACGCCTCGGTGAACCGGATGCTGGGTGTCGTGCAGCGGGTATTGCGTCGGGCGAGAGATGAGTGGGAATGGCTAGATCGGTGTCCCAAGGTGCGGATGCTGCCCGAGCCTCACATTCGCATCCGCTACCTGACGCGGGAAGAAGCTGGGCGGCTGGTTGCCGAGTTGCCGGAGCATTTGGCGGCAATGGCGCGGTTCGCGTTAGAGACAGGTGCTCGGCGTCAACTATCTTGACCTTCTGGCGTCAATTATCCTGAGCGGTGCGGTCGGGGGTTGATCATCGAGTTTTGGTTGCGCTGCGTTG
>JBOIFB010000059.1:0-12689 GCA_050741415.1 Burkholderiales bacterium
GCACCTACGTGATTGACCCTAAGGGACGCCTCAGGCTGTTCGTCGGCTACGGCAAGCCCGACGCAGACCTTGTACACGACATCCGGACGCTGCTGAGCGGGAAGTAGGTCTTCAGGCAGCCGCTGCCGGCAGCGAGAGCGACGTGCCCTGCTGCTCCATCACCTTGCGCATCTTATCGAGCGCCTTCGCCTCGATCTGTCGGATGCGCTCGGCAGAGACATGGAACTCGTCCGCCAGATCGTGCAGCGTGGCGGAACCGTTCTCGCGCAGCCAGCGCGTCTCGATGATGCGCCGGCTGCGCGCATCGAGCGCGGCGAGCGCTGTTCCCAGTCCAGCGGCAGAAGTGCGCTCGGTTTCCTCGGCCTCGAGCAGCTGCGAAGGCTCGCGACTCGCGTCGGACGCGAGGTATTGCGCCGGCGCGTAGGCGTCGTCGTCCGCATCGTCGGCCTCGAATGCGATATCCTGCCCGGCGAGGCGCAACTCCATCTCCGTCACTTCCTCGGGCTTGACCCGCAGCTCAGTCGCGACGCGCTTGATGTCGTCGCTCGAGAGCGGCGCCAGACTGCGCTTCATCGAGCGCAGGTTGAAAAACAGCTTGCGCTGTGCCTTGGTGGTGGCGACCTTCACCAGCCGCCAGTTGCGCAGCACGTATTCGTGAATCTCGGCCTTGATCCAGTGAAGCGCGTACGACACCAAGCGCACCCCGCGCGAGGGGTCGAAGCGCTTGACTGCCTTCATCAGGCCGATGTTGCCCTCCTGGATCAAGTCGGCGTGCGGTAGGCCGTAACCGAGATAGCCGCGCGCAACCGCGACCACCAGCCGCAGGTGCGACAACACCAGGCCTCGCGCCGCCTCCAGATCGTCGCTTTCGCGGTAACGCCGCGCGAGCGCCTGCTCTTCTTCGGCGCTCAGGATCGGAAAGCGGTTGACGGTCTGGATATAGCTCTCCAGGCTCCCCGTTGCCAGAGGAACGGGAACGGAGACCGAAACCGGCATGGTCGTTGTTGCTTGCATCGACACACCTCTTGATTGAACCAATTTTAGCACTCACCGAGTTGGAGTGCTAAAGGCCGCTGGAGTTCCCTTTTCGAAAAACATTGCGACCTTTAATTAGGCTGGATTCCACGTAAGTACTTGCTT
Organism: Burkholderiales bacterium; assembly: GCA_050741415.1. Lineage (GTDB taxonomy): Bacteria > Pseudomonadota > Gammaproteobacteria > Burkholderiales > SG8-39 > DAHVFK01. Next base: position 1,141 of record JBOIFB010000059.1, read on the forward strand.
ACTGACAGGGATGCGCCAAACCAACCCAGGGCGCCCGCGAAGAGCACAACCGCGAGCGCGTCGCCCTGCGAGAGAAATTCGAAGCGGAAGCTCGAACCGTAGGTTTGCGCGAGCGCTCGCACTTCTGCATTGAGCAGATTCAGACCGGTCCAGACGATGCCGAGCGCGAGCGCCCCTCCCGCCAGCCCCTGCAGCAGCCCAAGATACAGAAACGGGCGCCGGATGAAGGCGTCGGTCGCACCAATGAGCTTCGAGACCTCGATCTCGTCGCGCTGGGTCAGGATCTGGAGGCGGATCGTGTTGAAGGTCACTGCGACTAGCCCGAACCCCAGCAAGGCTGCGAGCAGCAGCACCGCCAACCGTCCTAACCGCGCGAGCGATGCCAGCCGCCGCGCCCAGACCGCGTCGGCCTGCACGTGCGCGACCGACGGCGTGCGGCGCAGCTCCTGCGCGAGCTCGGCTAGGGTCTCGGGGTTGGAGTCCCGCGCGCGCACCACGAACGCATCGGGCAGCGGATTGTGATCCAGGGCGTCGACCACGTCGGCCAGTCCTTCGGTCGTCTTCAGCTCCTTCAGCGCTTGGTTGCGTGGGACAAAGCGAACCCGACCGATTCGCGCGTCCGATTTGAGGCGCGCGGCGAGCGAGTCGGCGTCGCCCTTGGTCGAGCCCGGCTTCAGGTAGATCGATATCTGAGGTTCGAGTGCGACGCCTGCCGCCGCCAGCGAAGTCAGTCCGCCCAGCAGGGCATAGCCGCCGGCTGGCAGCGACAGCGCCACGCCGATCACCAGCGCGCTGACTACGCCGCCCGCCTTCTGCGCCGCGAGCTTACGCAGCGCGGCGTACAGGGCCCGGCGATGCTGGCGCAGCCAGGACCTCACGGCGCCGAGTCCTCCACCACACGACCCCTGGCGAGCCGCAGCACGCGCCGCCCATAGCGCGTCACGAGCCCGAGATCGTGCGTTGCCATCAGCACGGTGACGCCGACCCGATTGAAGTCGACGAATATCTCCAGCACGCGCTGTGCGGCCTCGGCGTCCAGGTTTGCGGTAGGCTCGTCCGCGATGAGAATCGCGGGGCGGTTCACTACCGCGCGCGCGATCGCCAGCCGCTGCTGCTCGCCGCCGGAGAGCTGGACTGGGTCCGCTTTCTCGCGTCCGAGCAGACCCACCTTGTCGAGCGCGGCGCGCGCGCGGCGCGCAGCTTCCTTGGGCGCGAGGCTCGAGAACGAAAGCGGCAGCATGAGGTTTTCGTACACGCTGCGGTCGTACAGCAGCTTCTGGTCCTGGAACACCAGCCCCAGGTTTCGCCGCAAGAACGGGATCGCACCGGGCCTCAGGGCGCCCACGTTCTGGCCGTTGACGATGACCGATCCCGTGCTCGGCCGCGCGATGGCCGGAATCAGCTTGAGCAGTGTCGATTTGCCGGCGCCGGAATGCCCGGTGACGAACACCAGTTCGCCGGCGTCAATCGTGAGCGAGACACCCTGCAACACATCCTGGCCGCCGGGGTAGCGCTTGGAAACGGCGGAGAAGCTAATCAACCAGCGCCTCGACAAAATCGCGCGCCACGAACGGACGCAGATCGTCGACGCCCTCTCCGACGCCGACGAAGTAAAGCGGTATCGCGCTCTGTCCGCGCAGTTTCGAGCGCACCAGAGCGATCGCCGCCACCACGCCCCCTTTGGCAGTGCCGTCGAGCTTGGTCAGTATGATTCCGGTAAGGCCCAGCGCCTCGTCGAACGCCCTGACCTGCGCGAGCGCGTTCTGCCCGGTGTTGGCGTCGAGCACCAGCAAAATCTCGTGCGGTGCCCCGGGAAGCGCCTTGGCGAGCGCGCGCTTCATCTTGCGGATTTCTTCCATCAAGTGCAGCTGCGTCGGAAGCCGGCCGGCGGTATCCGCCAGCACGAAGTCGATGCCGCGCGCGCGGGCCGCGTTTACGGCGTCGAAAACCACCGCGCCCGGCTCACCGTTCTGTTGCGAGATCACGCTTACGCCGTTGCGCGCACCCCAGACTTCGAGCTGCTCGCGCGCCGCCGCGCGGAACGTGTCCCCAGCGGCGAGCAGCACACTCTTGCCTTGCGCTTGCAGCCACTTTGCCAGCTTGCCGATGGAGGTGGTCTTGCCCGAGCCGTTCACGCCCGCGATCATGATCACGCATGGCGCAGCGCGCGAAACGTCCAGCTCTTGCTCGAGCGGTGCGACAATCTCGAGTAACGCGTCCTCAAGCGCGCTTTTCAGGGCCGCACCGTCGGCAATGCGCTCCTTGCGCACCATTGCATGCAGGCGTTCGATAAGTACCCCGGACGCCTCAACGCCGCAGTCGGCGGCGAGCAGCGCGGTTTCCAGTTCCTCGAATAGCGATTCGTCGATCGTGCGCCGATCGATCAGCGCGCCGAGTCCGCCGCCGAGAGCGTCGCGCGTACGCGCCAACCCTGCCTTGAGGCGGGAGGCCCAGGAAACCGTTTCCTTCGAAGGTCTGTTGCCCAGTCCAAACACGCGGATGGCGGCGCAAAAGCCGCTAAGATTGGCGCCCGATTCTATCAAACGGGAACTCCCGCTCAGATGAGGCACGCGGGCGGCAAACCGCAGCCGGCTGGACGCGTCCGGATCGTGGGCGGAGTCTGGCGCAGCCGCATGATCGGGGTACCGTCGCGCCCGGGACTGCGCCCGACTCCGGATCGCGTGCGCGAGACGCTGTTTAACTGGCTTGGCCAGGACCTCGCCGGGTTTAGCTGCCTGGACCTGTTCGCGGGCAGCGGCGCGCTGGGCTTCGAGGCCGCATCGCGCGGCGCCGCGCGCGTGGTGATGGTGGATAGCGACCAAGCGACGATCGCGACCTTGCGTGCGAGCCGCACCGCGCTGGGTGCCGAGCGCGTGGAGATCGTATCGAGCGATGCTTTCGCCTACCTCGCCGCGGTAAGCGAGCGCTTCGACGTGGTTTTCCTCGATCCACCCTTCAGGCAGAATGCGCTGTCGGCCGTGCTCGAGGCGCTGCCGCCGTGCCTCGCGCCGGACGCGCGCGCCTATCTCGAGGCCGCCTCGCTGCTGCCCGTGCCGGAACCCTGGCGCGAGCTGCGGCAAAAGCGTGCCGGTCAGGTGAGCTACCAGCTACTGCAATGGAGCGCAGATGATACGAACCGTCTATCCGGGAACGTTTGACCCCCTCACGCGCGGACACGAGGACATCGTGCGGCGCGCCGCGTCGCTGTTCCAGAGCGTAATCATCGGCGTCGCCGACAGCCAAGCGAAACGCCCGTTCTTCACCCGCAGCGAGCGGGTCGAGATGGCGAGCGAGGTGCTGCGCGACCTGAACAACGTGACGGTCGTGGGTTTTGAGGGGCTGCTGATCGACTTTATCCGCGAGCACCATGCGCGCGTGATCATGCGGGGGCTGCGGGCGGTGGCGGACTTCGAGTACGAGTTCCAGCTCGCCGGCATGAATCGCAACCTTTACCCGGATGTCGAGACCATCTTTCTTACCCCTTCCGAGCAGCACATGTTCATCTCGGCCACGCTGGTGCGCGAGATCGCCGTGCTGGGCGGCGACGTTTCCAAGTTCGTGCATCCGCTGGTTCGCGCGAAGCTGAGCGAAAAAGTGAAGTCGCTCGGCGGCTGAAGGCGCGCTAGCGCTGACAAGACGGGCAGAAAAATGTTGCCCGTTGCCCCTGTATTCTGCGCTTGACCGGCGTGCCGCAGCGTCGACAGGGCTCGCCTGCCCGGCCGTAGACCCAGTAGCGCTGCTGGAAGTGGCCCGGACTGCCGTCGCTGCCGACGAAGTCGCGCAAGCTCGATCCGCCGGCGCGAATCGCGTCGCGAAGCGTCTTTTTGATCGCGGCCGCGAGGCGAAAACAGCGCTCGAGCGAGAGACTGCCCGCGCGCGCAAAGGGGTGGATTCCCGCAAGGAACAAGCTTTCGCTGGCGTAAATGTTTCCTATGCCGACGACGCGCCGCCCGTCCATGAGCGCTTGCTTCACCGCGGCGCGCAGCCCGCGCGTCAGCGCGTGCAGGCGCTTGGCGTCGAAGGCGCGCGTCAGCGGCTCCACCCCAAGGCGACATAGCAGGGGATGCACGTCGAGGGGCGCGTCGGTCCACAACACCGCGCCGAAACGGCGCGGATCTCGCAGCCTCAGGATCAGCTCGCCGAATTGCAGGTCGACATGATCATGCTTTTGCGGCGGAGTGCTGCGCTCCATCAGGCGCAGGCTGCCCGACATACCCAGGTGCACGATGATATGGCCGTCGCCGCAGTCGAATAGCAGGTACTTGCCGCGTCGCCGCAGCGACCGGACGCGGCGCCCCACGAGGCTCTCGATCGAGTGCTGGACGCGCCAGCGAAGCCTCGGCTCGCGCACGGCGATGCCGGTCAGGGTACGGCCAGTCAGCTGCGGCGCGATGCCGCGTAGCGTCACTTCAACTTCCGGAAGCTCGGGCACTTGAACTTGCAGCCTGGATGTCGGTCAATGGAAAGTGCCGCGCGCGGCACCGGTTATGCGTCTTGTGCGGGGCATCAAATATACCTAAGATGCGTTCGAATCGGGTTGCGGCCATCGGCGCGCACGCGCCCTCGCCGAAACCTTAGGAAGGAAGATGGTCGCAATATCCCCGATCTTGCGAAGATTTGCCCTGGCGGGCACGCTGTTGCTTGCGAGCACGCTGGCGTCCATGCAGGCGATTGCTGCCAAGGCGCCGGAGCGTCTGCCCGACGAAGAGCTGACTGAGCAGATTCTGTACGAACTGCTGGTCGGCGAAATCGCCGCGCAGCGCGGCAATTCCGAGCTGGCGGCCAAGACCTACGTCGATCTCGCCAAGCGCACCCGCGACCCGCGGATCGCGCGACGTGCCGTGGAAATCGCGAACTACGCTCGCCTGCCGGGACTCGCGCTTGAGGCGGCCAGGCTCTGGCACGAAGCAGAACCGGATTCGGTGGCGGCGTTGCAGATGGTGACGGTGTACATGGCGGCGATGCGGCGTGTCGGCGAGGCGGAGCCTTATCTCAAGCAACTGCTGTCCTCGAGCGAAACCAAGCCCGAGAACGTTTTCATGCAGGTCAATCGCCTGCTCGCGACGGATCCCGACAAGGCGGCCAACCTGCGCCTCGTTCAAAAGCTCGCGGCCGGATACTCGGATATGCCGAACGCGCATTTCGCGGTTGCGCAGGCGGCCGTGGCCGCGGACGACGAAAAGCTTGCGCTGCGTGAAATCCGGCGCGCCGCCGAGCTTCGCCCGGACTGGGCCGTCGCTGCCGAGTTCGAGGCCCAGATCCTGCAGACGAAAGCACCGGAGGAGGCTGCCAAGCGTCTCGCGCGCTACCTCGACAAGTACCCCGGGCAAAACGACGTCAGGATGAGTTATGCCCGCCTGCTGGTGAGCGAGAAGCGCTACGCGCAGGCGAGGCAGCAGTTCGAGAAGCTGCTGGCCGCGAATCCCGACAGCACCGAGGTGATCTACGCGGTGGGTTTGCTTGCTTTCCAGCTCAAGGACTACGCGACGGCCGAATCGAGCATGAAGCAACTGCTTGCGCTGGACTACCGGGATCCGGACGGCGTGCGCTATCTCCTGGGCCAGATCGAAGAGGCGCAGAAGCATTGGCCGCAGGCGATCGCCTGGTACGAGCAGATCCAGAGCGGCGACCATTTCCTAGCTTCGCGCCTGCGCGTGGCGCAGGTGATGGTGCGGGAAGGTCGGCTTGGCGCCGCGCGCGCGTACTTGCATGCGGTCAAGGTGAACGGCAAACAGGATGAAGTGCAGCTGGTCATTGGCGAAGCCCAGTTGCTGCGTGACGCAGATGACGCAGGCGGGGCGTTCGCGCTGCTTAGCCGCGCGTTGATGAAGACCCCGGACCAGCCCGACTTGCTCTACGATCTTGCGCTCACGGCGGATAAGCTGGGCCGCTACGACGTCCTCGAGCAAAGTTTGCGCAGGGTGATCAAGCTTCAGCCCGATCATGCGCAGGCCTACAATGCCCTGGGATATTCGCTTGCGGACCGCAATCTGCGCTTGCCCGAGGCGCGCGGGTTGATCGAGAAGGCGCTGCAGTTGCGGCCGGACGACGGCTTTATCATCGACAGCATGGGTTGGGTCCTCTACCGCGAGGGAGACCTCGCTGCGGCGGAGACCTACCTGCGCCGCGCCTACGGGCAGCAGCACGACGTGGAAATCGGCGCGCATCTGGGCGAGGTACTCTGGGTCGAAGGCAAGCGCGACGAGGCGCGCACGATCTGGGGCGAGGCGCTGAAAGATCACCCCGAAAACGAGACGCTGCGAAAGACGATTCGGCGCTTCAGGCCTTAGAGTATCCGGGATGAGCGCAACGACCGGTCTGCGCGCTCTCGCCGCTGCGGCGCTCGCGATCCTCCCGGCCTGCACCGAGCTCCCGTTCCTGCAGCCGACAGCCGGGTTGGAATTCCAGCTCTCGGGTCGGATCGCAGTACGCTACGACAATCAGGGCTCCAGCGGCAATATCGCGTGGCGCCACCGCGCCGCAGGCGATGAAATGCTGATCACGTCTCCTCTCGGCCAAGGCGTGGCGCGGATCGAGCGCGAAGATAGCATAGTGACCGTCACCGCTTCCGACCGGCGCGTATATCGTGCGCACGACGCGGAATCGCTCACCGAGCAGGTGCTCGGGTTCCGCGTGCCGCTTTCGGGGCTGTCGGACTGGGTGCGGGCAAAGCCGGCCCCCGGATGGGCGCACGAAACCAGGGACGCGCGCGGCCGGCTGAGCGAGCTCGAGCAGGACGGCTGGCGCATCTACTACCTGGCTTACGGAGACGGTAGCTCGCTGCCGGCCCGCTTGCGCTTGGTCTATCCCGGACTGGAGCTGCGCCTCGCCATCGACGACTGGCAAGTGCGGCCATGACAGGGCTCGAGTGGTATCCGGCGCCGGGGAAGCTCAATCTGATGCTGCACGTGCTCGGCCGCCGCGACGATGACTACCACCTGTTGCAGACCGTGTTCCGCCTGATCGAGTGCGCCGACCGGGTGGGCGTGAGCGCGCGTTCGGACGGGGTGCTGCGCCGCGTCCAGCCTCATCCCTCGGTGCCGGAGAAGGACGACCTGGCGCTGCGTGCAGCCGTACTGCTCAAGGATTATGCCGTTGCGCGCATGGGGCCGCCCGCGCGCCTGCTCGGCGCCGACATCGCGGTCGAAAAGAACCTTCCGCTCGGCGGCGGACTGGGCGGCGGGTCTTCCGATTCTGCGACCGTGCTGCTGGTACTGAATCGCCTCTGGGAACTCAATTTGCCGCGCGCCGAGCTGGGCGCCCTCGCGCTCAGGCTCGGCGCCGACGTGCCGCTGTTCGTATTCGGCGAAAGCGCCCTCGGCGAGGGCGTTGGCGAGCTTCTCACCGCACTCGTACTGGAACCCGCCTGGTACCTCGTTTTGGTGCCTCAAGTTGCGGTTTCTACGAAAGAAATCTTCTCGGATGCCGCGTTGACACGCGATACGAAACAACTCAAAATACCGCCCTTTTTGTCGGGGCAAGGAAGGAACGACCTGGAGCCGGTCGTCACTGCCCGCCACCCCGACGTCGCGGCGCACCTCGCGTGGCTCAGGCAGCACGCGGCGGGCGCCCGCATGACGGGATCAGGGGCCTGTGTGTTCGCCGAATTCGCTGAACGAGACGACGCGCAGGCCCTCCAGTCGCAGCTGCCGGAAACGATGCACGGCTTCGTGACGAGGGGCCTGCAGCGCCATCCGCTCTACGACTGGGTAGATTAAGGATGCGCGGGACGGTTCCCGCGCATCGGAGCAAGAGTTGGGGAGTCGCCAAGCTGGTTAAGGCACCGGATTTTGATTCCGGCATTCCCAGGTTCGAATCCTGGCTCCCCAGCCAATTACTGGCACTGGACCAGCCAACATGGTCGGCACGTCGCTCGAGCGACTGATGGTGTTCACCGGCAATGCCAACCCGCGCCTGGCGCAGGATGTGACACGCCATCTCAATATCTCGCTCGGACGCGCAATAGTGGGCAAGTTCTCCGACGGCGAGGTGATGGTGGAGCTGCTCGAGAACGTGCGGGGCAAGGACGTGTTCGTGCTGCAATCGACCTGCGTGCCGACCAACGACAACCTGATGGAGCTGCTGGTGATGGTCGACGCGCTCAAGCGCTCGTCGGCGGCGCGCGTCACCGCCGCAATTCCGTACTTCGGCTACGCGCGTCAGGACCGTCGCCCGCGTTCGGCACGCGTCGCGATCAGCGCCAAGGTGGTTGCCAACATGCTCACTTCCGTGGGAGTTGCGCGCGTACTGACGATGGACCTGCATGCGGATCAGATCCAGGGCTTCTTCGACATCCCGGTCGACAATATTTATGCGGCGCCGCTGCTGCTGGGGGACGTCTGGAAGCAGCGCTACGACAATCTGATCGTCGTGTCGCCGGATGTCGGCGGCGTGGTGCGGGCTCGGGCGCTCGCCAAGCGGCTGGAGTCCGATCTCGCCATCATCGACAAGCGCCGCCCGCGCGCGAACGTTTCGGAAGTGATGAACGTGATCGGCGAGGTCGAGGGACGCACTTGCGTAATCATGGACGACATGGTCGACACCGCCGGAACGCTGTGCAAGGCGGCGCAGGTATTGAAGCAGGAAGGCGCGACTAAGGTGGTTGCCTATTGCACGCACGCGGTGCTATCCGGCGGGGCGGTAGGGCGAATCGCGGATTCGGACATGGACGAGCTGGTGGTGACCGATACCATCCCGCTGAGCGAAGAGGCGAGGGCGTGCGGCAGAATCCGTCAATTGTCCGTCGCGACGCTGCTGGCGGAAACCATATTGCGCATATTTACCGAGGAATCGGTGAGTTCGCTGTTCATCGAGTAGTTTTATCCACCCTGCCTATGTCTGGTCGCGGACCTGGCAGACAATGCGAAGGAGCAAGAGATGAAAATCGAAATCAACGCTACCAAGCGCGAAACGCAGGGCACGGGTGCGAGCCGCCGCCTGCGCCGCGTGGGCAAGGTTCCGGGTATCGTTTACGGCGGAGACAGGCAGCCGGTCAATATCGAGCTCGATCACAAGGATCTGCTCAAGAAGCTGCATACCGAGGCATTCCACGCTTCGATCCTCACGCTGAAGCTGGATGGAGGCGCGGAACAGGTGCTGCTGCGCACGTTCAACATGCACCCCTACAAGGGCGAGGTGCAGCACGTCGATTTCCAGCGCGTCTCCAAGGAAAAGAAGATCAACATGAAAGTGCCGTTGCACTTCGTCAATGCGGAGTTGTCGCCTGGCGTCAAGGAGCAAGGGGGAGTAGCGAGCCATGTGATGAACGAGCTGAACATTGCTTGCCTGCCGGACGATCTGCCTGAATTCGTCGAAATCGACATGGCTGGGCTTTCGGTCGGCGGCTCGATCCACGTCAAGGACATCCAGCTGCCGAAGGGCGTCGAAGCGATACTGCACAAGACGGAGAATCCGGTCGTCGCATCGGTCCTGCTGCCGACGCTGATCGCCGAGGAAGAAGAGGCACCGGCGGCGGAGGCCGCACCGGCCGCGTCCGAGGTGCCGACCTCCGCGCAGGCGGCTCCGGAGAAGGCGCCCGAGTCCGCCGCGGCGGACAAGGGCGGCGACAAGGGCGGCGAGAAGAAAGAGAAGAAATAGACGACGCGGCCAAATAAGACGGCGGGGACCTGTCGGTCCTTGCCGCCTTTTCTTCCTAGGCAAGCATGTCGGGCATCCGCCTAATCGTCGGCTTGGGTAATCCAGGCAAGCAGTACGAGCGCACGCGCCACAACGCGGGATTCTGGCTCGTCGAGCGCTTCGCCGTGCGGGAGGGAATTGCGCTCAAGAGTGAGTCCAGGTACCACGCCTATGTCGGTCGCCACGAGGCCAGCGGCGCGTGGCTGATGCTGCCGCAGACCTTCATGAACGTGAGCGGCAAGTCGGTCGGTCTTCTGGCGGGATTCTTCAAGATACCTGCGGCCGAGATTCTGGTCGCGCACGACGAGCTGGACTTTCTCCCGGGCGTCGCCAAGGTGAAGCAAGGCGGGGGCGTCGCCGGCCACAACGGGCTCAAGGATATTGCCGCGCGCATCGGCGCGCTCGATTTCTGGCGTCTGCGGCTGGGCATCGGGCATCCGGGAGACAAGAGCCTGGTTGCGGACTACGTGCTGGCAAGGCCGGCGTTGGAGGACCGCGAGGCGATCGAGCGCGCCATTCAGAAGTCGCTCGAGGTGCTTCCCTTGTGCCTGGCGGGCGACCTGCAGGACGCGATGCTGAAGCTGCACACAAAGGACAAAGCTTGAGTCTCAAATGCGGCATTGTGGGGCTGCCGAACGTCGGCAAGTCCACCTTGTTCAACGCGCTTACCAAGGCCGGGATCGCGGCCGAGAACTACCCTTTCTGCACCATCGAGCCGAACGTCGGCATCGTCGAGGTGCCCGACCACCGCATTGAGGCACTGGTCGAGATCGCGAAACCGCAGAAAGTGATTCCCGCGGTGGTCGAGTTCGTCGACATCGCGGGCCTGGTCGCCGGCGCATCCAAGGGGGAGGGCCTCGGCAACCAGTTCCTCGCCAATATCCGCGAGACCGACGCCATTGCCCATGTGGTGCGCTGTTTCGAGGACCCGAACGTGGTGCATGTCGCCGGAAAGGTCGACCCGCTATCCGACATCGAAACTATCGTTACCGAGCTTGCGCTGGCGGACCTGCAGACCGTCGAAAAGCAGCTTGCGCGCAGCGCGAAGCTGGCCAAGGCAGGGGGCGACAAAGAGGCACAGCGCGTAGTCGCGGTATTGGAGAAAGTGCAAAGCGTACTGAATGCGGGCCGCCTCGCGCGCACGGCGGAACTCTCGAAGGAAGAGCTGGCGCTGCTGCAGCCGATGTTCCTGCTGACACTGAAGCCAACCATGTACGTCGCGAACGTCAATGAGAACGGCTTTCGCGACAATCCTCTGCTCGAGGCGGTGGAGGCGCACGCCGGCAAGGACGGAGCGCCGGTAGTGGCCATCTGCGCCGCCCTGGAGGCGCAGATCGCCGATATGCCGGAGGAGGACAGGCAGGTTTTTCTCGCCGACATGGGCATGGAAGAGCCCGGGCTGAACCGGGTGATCCGCGCGGGATACGGCTTGATGAGCCTGCAGACCTACTTCACGGTCGGGCCGAAGGAGGTACGCGCCTGGACGGTCCCGGTCGGGGCGAGCGCGCCGCAGGCGGCCGGCGTGATCCACACCGATTTCGAGCGCGGATTCATCCGGGCCGAGGTGGCCGCCTATGCGGACTTTGTCGCCTGCAAGGGCGAGCAGGGCGCGAAAGAGGCCGGCAAGCTGCGCATAGAGGGCAAGGATTACGTCGTCAAGGACGGCGACGTAATGCACTTCCGTTTTAACGTCTGAGCGCGCTTCAGCTGGTGCTCGATGCGCGGGCGAGGCTGTTTTGCTACTTTACTCGAAGCTCGACGTCGATCTGATCGAGCAAAGCTTGTTGCCAGTCCGGCTGGAAATTGAGCGGCGCCAGCACGGGTTGGTTCACGACCTCGACCTTCGTACGAGTGTGCGTCATCGGGGTGATGAAGACCGCCACTTTCTCGCCCAGACCCTTCCAGGTAACGCC
>JBOIFB010000060.1:0-12680 GCA_050741415.1 Burkholderiales bacterium
AAAATAAGGTGCTACCACCCGTTCCTCGAAAGAACGTGAAATAAGCCCTGACCCCGGACCTCAGGCCGCCTTGACCCGCTCGAGGGTCTCCTCGGCGGCCGCGGCCTGTTGCTGCAGCGCCCACATGCGGGCGTATTCCCCTGCGGCGGCCAGCAACTCGCGGTGGCTGCCGCGCTCGACGATGCGGCCCTGAGCCAGCACCAGGATCTGGTCGGCGTCCATCACGGTGGACAGGCGGTGCGCGACGACCAGCGTGGTGCGTCCCTTGGAAATGCGCTCCAGCTCGGCCTGGATCGCCTTCTCGGACTTCGAGTCGAGCGCCGAGGTGGCCTCATCGAAGATCAGGATGCGCGGCTCCTTGAGCAGCGCACGCGCGATCGCCACGCGCTGCTTCTCGCCGCCGGAGAGCTTGAGGCCGCGCTCGCCGACCATCGTTTCGTAGCCGGCCGGCAGACTCTGGATGAAATCGTGGATGTGGGCCGCGCGCGCCGACTCGACCACGTCGGCCTCGCTTGCATCCGGCCTGCCGTAATGGATGTTGTAGTGCACGCTGTCGTTGAACAGCACCGTGTCCTGCGGAACGATGCCGATCGCCGCGCGCAGCGACTGCTGCTGCACGCCGCGGATGTCGATCCCGTTGACCAGGATCGCACCGGCGCTCGCGTCGTAGAAACGGTACAGCAATCGTGCGAGGGTGGATTTTCCCGAGCCCGAGTGGCCGACCACGGCCACGCGCCGGCCAGCGGGGATGGTAAAGCTCACTCCATGCAGGATCTGCCGCGCAGGTTCGTAGCTGAAGTCGACGTCCCGGAATTCAACCGCCGCGGGTCCAGCGGGCAGTATCGGAGCGCCCGGCTGGTCTTCGATTTCGCGATGCGCGGCGAGCAGGCGAAACATTCGGTCCATGTCGATCAGCGCCTGTTTGATCTCGCGGTAGACCACGCCGAGGAAATTGAGCGGTATGTAGAGCTGGAGCAGCAGGCCGTTCACCAGCACCAGGTCGCCGAGCGTGAACTGCCGCGCCGCGACGCCCTGCGCGGCGAGAAACATGAGCGCGGTGACCGCGCCGGCGATGATGAGCGCCTGGCCGATATTGAGCAGCCCGAGCGAGGCTTCGCTCTGCACCGCCGCATTCTCGTACTTGAGCAGGTTCTCGTCGTAGCGCCGGGCCTCGAAATCCTCGTTGCCGAAGTACTTGACCGTCTCGTAATTGAGCAGGCTGTCGATGGCGCGCGTGTTCGCGCTCGAGTCGAGCTCGTTCGCGCGGCGCCGGATGTCCATGCGCCACTCGGTCACCAGCACGGTGAATGTGAGATAGACCGCTACCGCGCCGAAGGTGATCGTGGCGAAGCGCCAGTCGAACTTCTTCAGCAGCACCGCGCCGACCAGCGTGAACTCGAGGATTACCGGGATGATCGAGAACAGCAGGTACGACAGAAGGGTCGAGATGCCGCGCGTGCCGCGCTCGATGTCGCGCGTCATGCCCCCGGTCTGGCGTTCCAGGTGAAAACGCAGCGACAGCCGGTGCAGGTGGCGGAACACTCCCAGCGCCACGCGCCGGATCGCGCGCTGGGTGACGCGCACGAATACCACGTCGCGCAACTCGGCGAACAACGTGGTGGAAAAGCGCAGCAGGCCGTAGATCGCCAGCAGTGCGGCCGGCACCGCAACGATCGCGGTTTTCGCGTCCAGCCCGTCGACTACGTCTTTCATTATCAACGGAACGCCCACGTTCGCGACTTTCGCTGCGGCAAGAAACGCGAGCGCCACGGCCACGCGCCACTTGTATTCCAGCAGATAGGGCAGCAGCAGCCCGAAAGCGCGCCACTCGGTTCCGGTAGGCGGCTGCGTGGGGATGGAGTTGTGCGAGCGGCGGGCCATGGAGAACCGGCGATTCTATTCGTTCTTGGGCGCGCGTCGCCCAATAGGCAGCAGCAGGATCCAGCCCAGGCAGTAGACATCGAGCACGAGCGGCAGCACCAGCAGCGCGACGCCCCACCCGCCGGGCTGCCAGCCGAGCCATCGGGCCGCGGCAGGCAGGGTGAGCAACATCGCAATGGCCCCGAACAGACCGGGCAGGAACGGGATTCCCGAGGGCACGCGCTCGCCGACCTTGGCTTTGCGCCAGGCACGCCAGACATGGAAATTGACCACCGCGCCGAAGCCGAAGAACAGCCACAGCATCGAGGCAAGGATCAGGCCGAGAAGGAAGCCGCCGCTCATGCCGCAAGGCTCGCACATCCGCGCCGGCCTGGCTTGACGCCGCCGTCCACGCACCGTACTATTCAAACGTTCGTTTGAAAATTCTCGCGGCACCCTTGCTCACTAGATAGATGTCCCTGCGCGCGATCAAGCCGCAACATGAGACTCGCACCCGCATCCTCGACGTGGCCGAAGAGTTGTTCATGCAGCACGGCTTCGAAGCAACCTCGATGCGTCTGCTCACCTCGACCGCACGCGTCAACCTGGCTGCGGTCAACTACCACTTCGGCTCCAAGGACGCGCTGATCGAGGCGCTGTTCCGCCGCCGGCTCGACTCCATGAATGCCGAGCGCATCGCCGCACTCGATGCGCTCGAGCAACTGACCGGCGCGCGGCCGCTCGCAGCCGAGCAGATCATCCGCGCATTCATCGGCGCGAGCCTGCACATGATCGAAGACGTCAAGGACGGTGGGCGAAACTTCATTCGCCTGCTCGGGCGCACCTATACCGAGCCGGCAAAGCAGATCCGCGCCCTGATCGGCCAGCTGCACGCGCCCGCCATGGAGCGCTTCAAGGGCGCCTTCGCCAGGGCGTTGCCCGCGGTCCCGCGCGACGAACTGGTCTGGCGCATGCACTTCATGTTCGGCACGCTGTCATATACGTTGGCGGCGACCGACACGGTGCAGCTGATCGCCGGTTGCAAGCCCGAAGACCGCTATGACGCGAAGTTGCTCGAGGCGCGCCTGGTGGCGTTTCTCACCGCCGGACTGCTTGCGCCGCTGCCGCAGCACCGCAGCGTCAGGAAAGCCGCCTAGGATAAGAGGAGACAGTCATGCTCGGATTCATCATCGTCTGCATCGCCGCATTCGTACTCGCCCTGGTTTTCGTCGACCCGCTGCGCAGGGCAGTGATCAGCGATCCTCTGCTCGCGCTTTATCGCCGCGTCCTGCCGGACATGTCGCAGACCGAGCGGGAGGCAATCGACGCCGGCACCGTGTGGTGGGACGGCGACCTGTTCTCCGGCCGCCCGGACTGGGACAAGCTGCTCGCCGTGCCGGCGCCGAAGCTCACGCCCGAAGAGCAGGCTTTCGTCGACGGTCCGTGCGAAGAGCTGTGCGCGATGTGTGACGACTGGGAGATTACGCACGAGCGCCAGGACCTCCCGCCGCGCGCGTGGCAGTTGATGAAGGACAAGGGCTTCCTCGGCATGATCATTCCGAAGAAGTACGGCGGCCTGGAATTTTCGGCCCTGGCACACTCGGCCGTGGTGATGAAGCTCGCCACGCGCTCGAACGCCGTGGCGGTGAGCGTGATGGTGCCGAACTCGCTCGGGCCGGCCGAGCTGCTGCTGCACTACGGCACTGAAGAACAGAAGAATTACTACCTGCCACGCCTCGCCAAGGGGCTCGAAATCCCGTGCTTCGCGCTCACCAGCCCCGAGGCGGGCTCGGACGCGGCCGCCATCCCGGATTTCGGCGTCGTATCCCGGGGCATGCACCAAGGCAAGGAAGTGCTGGGTATGCGCGTCACCTGGGACAAGCGCTACATCACGCTCGGGCCGGTGGCGTCGCTGCTCGGCCTGGCTTTTCGCCTCTACGATCCCGAACGCCTGCTCGGCGGCGAGGAGGACCTCGGCATTACCTGCGCGCTGGTGCCGACCGGCACCCCGGGGGTCGAAATCGGCCGCCGCCACCTGCCGCTGAACGCGGTGTTCCAGAACGGACCGAACTCGGGCAAAGACGTCTTCATGCCGCTCGACTGGATCATCGGCGGGCGCGACTACGCAGGCAAGGGCTGGATGATGCTGATGGGCTGCCTCGCCGCGGGGCGCTCGATCTCGCTGCCGACCTCCTCAGCCGGGGGCGCAAAGGCCATGGCGCGCTACACCGGGGCCTATGCCAGGGTACGCAGCCAGTTCAAGACCCCGATCGGCAAGCTGGAAGGGGTAGAAGAGGCGCTTGGGCGGATCGCGGCCAATTGCTACCTCATGGACGCGACCCGCGTGATGACCGCCGGCGCGGTCGACGCGGGCGAGAAGCCGGCGGTGATCTCCGCCATTGCCAAGTACCACATGACCGAGCGCGTTCGCAAAGTGATCGATGACGCGATGGACATCCACGGCGGCAAGGGAATCTGCCTCGGGCCGAACAACTGGGTCGGGCGCGGCTATCAGGTGGTTCCGGTCGGCATCACGGTAGAGGGCGCCAACATCCTCACGCGCAGCCTGATCATCTTCGGCCAGGGTGCGATCCGCTGCCATCCCTACGTGCTGCGCGAGATGCGTGCGGCGAAGGACATGCGTGGTGAGGAGGCGTCGCGCGAGTTCGACGCCGCGCTGTTTGCGCACGTCGGCCACACCATCGGTAACGGTGTGCGCGCCTTCGCCCACGCGCTTACCGGATCGGCCTTCGCGCCGGCGCCGGCGCGCGCCTCGGCGGAGACGCGGCGCTACTACAAGGATCTGTCGCGCATTTCGGCCGCGTTCGCGTTCGCCGCCGACGTCTCGATGCTCGTGCTGGGCGGTTCGCTGAAGAGGAAGGAGAAGATCTCGGCCCGCCTGGGCGACGTGCTGTCGGCGATGTACCTCGCCTCGGCAACGCTCAAACGCTACGAGGATCAGGGACGCATGCGCGAGGATCTGCCGCTGCTCGAGTACTCGGTGCAGGATGCGCTGTACCAGGCACAGCAGGCGCTCGACGCGATCATCGCGAACTTTCCCAGCCGCCTGGCGGCGCTCAAGTTGCGCGCCGCGGTGTTTCCTCTCGGCAAGCGCTTCGCACCGCCGTCGGACCTGCTCAACCACCAATGTGCGCAGCTGCTGCTCGCGCCCGGCGCGGCGCGCGACCGCCTCACCGCAGGCATGTACCTCGCGCGCTCCGAGGCCGACCCGACCTGCAAGCTCGAAGCCGCTCTCGCCGCGACCATCGCCTGCGAGGCGATCGAACGAAAGCTGCACGTCGCCGTCAAGCTCGGAACCATTGCGCCGCGCGCGGGCGCCGACGCCGCCGCGCTGGGCCACGACCGCGGTGTGATCAGCGCCGAGGAATATGCGCTGTGGCAGAAGAAGGAGGCGCTGCGCAAGGAAGTCATCAAGGTCGACGACTTCGAGCAGGATTTCGCGCGTGCTGCGATCATGCAAAGGCTCGCGCAGGAGCAGGTGCCGGCAGCGAAGGCGGCCTGACCATGTACGCGAAACCGGTATACATCGTCGACGGCGCCCGCACGCCGTTCCTCAAGGCCAGGAACCGCCCCGGGCCGTTCGCGGCCAGCGATCTCGCCACGCAGGCGGGGCGCGCGCTGCTGCTGCGCCAGAAGTTCGAGCCCACCGAACTGGACGAAGTGATCCTGGGCTGCGCCGCGCCCTCGGTCGACGAAGTCAATATCGGCCGCGTCGCCGCGCTGCGCATGGGCTGCGGTCAGAAGGTGCCGGGCTGGACCGTGATGCGCAACTGCGCCTCGGGCATGCAGGCGCTCGATTCGGGCGCCAACAACATCCTCGCCGGGCGCTCGAATCTGGTGCTCGCGGGCGGCGTCGACGCGCTGTCGCGCGCACCGCTGCTGGTCTCGGACGCGATGACGCTGTGGCTGGCGAATTGGTACCAGACGAAATCACTCGGGCAGAAAGCCAGACAACTGGCCAAGCTGCGCCTCAAGTACCTCGCACCGGTGATCGGCATCATGAAGGGCCTCACCGACCCGATCGTCGGCTTGCTGATGGGGCAGACGGCGGAGAATCTAGCCCACCGCTTCGGCATCACGCGCGAGCAGATGGATGTGTATTCGGTCCGCAGCCATCAGCGTGTCGCCGCGGCGCAGGATGCGGGCTATCTTGCCGCCGGCGGCGGAGAGATCGAGGCGCTGTACGATCGCGACGGCGATTCCTTTGCGCTCGACGACGGCCTGCGGCGCGATGCGTCGATCGACAAGCTGAGCAAGCTGAAGCCCTTCTTCGATCGCAAGTACGGCAACGTCACGCCGGGCAACAGCTCCCAGATCACCGACGGCGGTGCATGGCTGATCCTCGCCTCCGAAGAAGCGGTAGCGCGCCACGGTCTCGAGCCGCTCGGCCGCATCGTCGACTCGGAATGGGCGGGCCTCGACCCGGCGCAGATGGGGCTCGGGCCGGTGCACGCCGCGACGCCGATCCTCAAGCGCAACGGCCTCGCGCTCAACGACTTGGACTACTGGGAGATCAACGAGGCATTTGCGGCGCAGGTGCTGGCCTGCCTCGCCGCGTGGAAGGACGAGGCCTACTGCCGTCAGCAGCTCGGCCTGGACGGCGCGCTGGGAGCGCTCGACGAGGACAAACTGAACGTCGACGGCGGTGCGGTGGCGCTCGGCCATCCGGTCGGCGCCTCGGGCGCGCGCATCGTGCTGCACCTGCTCAAGACGCTCAAGCGCAATAACGCCAGACGCGGCATGGCAGCGATCTGCATCGGCGGCGGACTGGGGGGCGCGATGCTGGTGGAGGCGCTCTGATGAAGCACTTTCGCTGGCAAAAGGATCGCGACGGTCTCGCCTGGCTGACCTTCGACAGGCAGGGCACATCCGCCAACACCTTCTCGCGCGAGGCGCTCGAGGAGCTCTCCGCGGCGCTGGATGAGGTCTCCGGCGCAAAGCCCTCGGGCCTGATCATTCGCTCTGCGAAGGAAGGTTTCATCGCAGGTGCCGACATCGAGGAATTCACCCGCTTCCGGAACGCCGACGAAGCGCTCGAGTTCACGCGTTTCGGCTGGGACCTGTTCGAGAAGCTCTCGCGCCTGCCCTTCCCCACCACGGCGCTGATAAACGGCTTTTGCATGGGCGGCGGCCTCGAGCTCGCGCTCGCCTGCCGCTACCGCGTCGCGCTCGACGATCCGAAGACGCGCCTCGCCTTTCCGGAAGTGATGCTCGGCATCATGCCTACCTGGCACGGCGTGCAATGGCTGCCCAAGCGCATCGGCCCGGCCGCGGCGCTCGACATGATACTCAGCGGGCGGGCGCTGGATGCGCGCCGCGCCAGGCGCATGGGGCTGGTGGACGAGGCCGTCCCGCTCAGAATCCTCGACAACACCGCGCGCATGCTGACCCTCGAGGCACCTGCGCCGCGCCGGCTGCCGCTCGCGCAGCGCCTGATGCTCGGGCCGCTGCGCAACTTCGTCGCTTCGCAGGCGCGAAAGCAGGTTGCTGAACGCGCCGATCCGCAGCACTACCCGGCCCCCTACGCGATTCTCGAGCTGTGGCGCAAGTACGACGGCGATCCCTTCGCCGCCGCGGACGATCCCACCTGCTCGCTCAAGGCGTTGTTCGATCACCCCACGACGGGCAACCTGATCCGCGTTTTCTTCCTGCAGGAGCGGCTCAAGTCGCTCGGCAAGGCGTCGGACTTCGATCCGCGCCACGTGCACGTGGTCGGAGCGGGCGTGATGGGAGGCGACATTGCGGCGCTGTGCGCCCTGCGTGGGATCAGCGTCACGCTGCAGGACACGTCGCCCGAGCGCATCGCGCCGGCGCTCAAGCGCGCCGCGAAGCTGTTCGAGCGTCGTTTGCGCGACGAGCGCCGTGTGCGCGATGCGCTGGATCGCATGACCCCGGACGTCGCCGGGGCCGGCGTCGCGCATGCCGACGTCGTGATCGAAGCGATCTTCGAGAACCTGGAGGCAAAGCGCGAGCTGTTCGCCAAGCTCGAGGCGGCAGCCAAGCCCGGCGCCATCCTTGCCTCCAATACCTCTAGCCTCAAGCTGGCCGATATCGCGAGCGCGTTGAAGGACCCGTCGCGCCTGGTCGGGATCCACTTCTTCAACCCGGTGCCGCGGATGATGCTGGTCGAGGTCGTTTCGGGCGAGCGCACCGATCCGGCGTTGGCGCAGAAAGCCGCTGCGTTCGTGCGCCGCATCGACAAGTTGCCGCTGCCGGTCAAGGATTCTCCGGGCTTCCTGGTCAACCGCGTGCTAGGCCCCTACATGCAGAACGCGTTCCGCATGCTGGACGAAGCCATAAAGCCGGAGACCATCGATGCCGCGATGGAGACTTTCGGCATGCCGATGGGGCCGATCGAACTTGCCGATACCGTGGGGCTGGACATCTGTCTCGCCGCCGGCAAGGAGCTGGCGAAGAAGGGTGCGGACGGCGAGCCCGACGCGCCGCGCGTGCTTCTGAACAAGGTCGCGCTTGGCAAGCTCGGCAAGAAGACCGGACAGGGAATCTATCACTACGTCGATGGAAAAACGGTAAAGCGCAAACCGGGCGAACCGAGCGCGGACATGGTCGAGTCACTGATCGAGCCCTACCTGACCGAGGCGCGGGCAGTTCTCGCCGAAGGCATCGTCGCCGACGCCGACCTGATCGACGCCGGGCTGATCTTCGGTACGGGCTTCGCGCCGTTCCGCGGCGGTCCGCTGCACTATCTGCAATCCAAGAAAGGCGGTCGATGAAGATACCCGAGGGCAAGATGCCCGCACTGCGCGTAGTGCCGATGCCCGCCGACTCGAACCAGAACGGCGACATCTTCGGCGGCTGGATCATGGCGCAGGTGGACGTCGCGGGCGGAACCGTCGCCGGCCGCCTCGCGCGCGGCCGCGTCGCGACGGTTGCGGTCAACTCCTTCGTGTTCAAGCAGCCGGTGCAGATCGGCGACGTACTTTCGTTCTACGCCGACGTGGTGCGCATAGGCAACACTTCGATCACCGTCAACGTCGAGGTCTACGCCGAGCGGCGCCCGCACGACCCGGAGGTGGTAAAGGTCACCGAGGCGACGCTCACCTACGTCGCAATCGACGCCGAGGGGCGTCCGCGCCCGGTACCGAAGCATAATTGATCAACGCAGCCCCGGAAGAAGCTGGACCAGCCCTTCGGTCATGGTCTGGATCGCGATCGCGGTGAGCAGCAGGCCGAGCAGCCGCGTCGCGATGTTGAGCCCGGTGGTGCCCATGCGCGGCGCGAGCGTGTGAGCGAACCGCATCACCAGCCATAGCAGTCCGCATACCGCCGCAATGCAGCCGACCATGGCCGCAAGGTGCATCAACGAGCGCGCCTGCGCAGCGATGATGGTGGTGCTGATCGCGCCCGGCCCCGCGAGCAGCGGCACCGCGAGCGGCACCACGCCCGATACCTCTCCGGATTCCAGCTCCTCGGCCTCGGCCGCCGACTGCCGCACACCGCCCGCGCGCGCATTCAGCATCGCGAGCGCCATCAGCAGCAGCACCAATCCACCGCCGACGCGAAACGCCGGCAGGCTCGCGCCGATGAACGTCAGCAGCGCCTCGCCGAACAGCGCCGCGCCCGCCAGCACCAGGAAAACGGTCAATGCCACCACACGCGCCAGGCGCGTGCGCTCGAGCTCGGGGCGCTGCGCGGTAAGGCTGACGAAAATCGGCACGGCCAGGAACGGGTCGAGCACCGCCGTCAGCGTGACGGCGAAGCGCAGGTAATCCCCCAGCGGCGCGAGGCCGTGCACCGGGAGTGCTACTTCCCGGTCATCGCAGCCTGGGCGGCCTTGCGATCTTCGCTCACGCGCGCGAACGCCGGGCGCTCCCCGAGCATCTTGATGTAGGGCTTGACCTGCGGCACGCCGTCCAGGAAATCGCGCCCGAACGCAAGCTTGCTCGCCATCGACACCAACGGCAGGTGGACATAGGCCGAGCAGTCGGCGAAAGTGAGCTCCTCGCCCGCGACATACGGTTCGAAGCTTGCGCGCGCGGCAAAGCCCCGCACGCCTTTGGCGAGGTCGCGCTCAACCTCCTTCTTGGTCTCGTCCGACCCCTTTCCGCCGAAGAACACCTCACGGTACAGGCGGCGCGCCACCAGCTCCATGTGGAGCTCGATGTACTGGATCAGCTCGCGCACCTGCGCGCGCGCGCGTGGATCGCGCGGGTAGAGCGGCTTCGCGGGATGCGTGTCCTCGAGGTACTCGCAGATCACCTGGGACTCGGTGAGCACGGCGCCGTCGATCTCCATGAACGGCACCTTGCCGAGCGGCGAGCGCGCCAGGAATGCATCCTGCTGCGACGGCTTGCAGGTCGGATCTTCTTCGAACCGAATGCCCTTCTCGAGCAGCGCCAGACGCACCTTGTTGTGGTAGTTGCTGACGTGAAAGCCGCACAGCTTGAGCATAGGCACTCTCCGCGGTCGTTGACGGTGGCATTATAGATGGCGTGAAGACCCGCGGCCCCGGATTCATCACCGATCTCGTACCCGAGACGTCCTACGGCGGCTATTTGCGCCTCGACCGCCTGCTCTCGGCCCAGGAGCCGCGCTCCCACCCGCCGCACCACGACGAGATGATGTTCATCATCCAGCACCAGACCTCGGAGCTGTGGATGAAACTCATGATTCACGAACTGACTGCGGCGATTGCGCACGTACGCTCCGACCGGCTCGATCCCTGCTTCAAGATCCTGGCGCGGGTAAAGCAGATCCAGCGCCAGTTGTTCGAGCAGTGGTCGGTGCTGGAGACGCTGACACCCTCCGAGTACGCGGAGTTCCGCGATTCGCTCGGCCCGGCGTCGGGGCTGCAGTCGTTCCAGTTCCGCGCCATCGAATACCTCCTGGGCAACAAGAGCCCGAGCATCCTCGCCGTGCACCGCCACGACGACAAGATTCACGCCTGGCTCAAGGGCCTGCACGAATCGCCCTCGCTGTACGACCAATTTCTGTGTCTGCTCGCGCGCCGCGGCCTGCCGGTCCCGCGCGAGTGCATCGAGCGCGACTGGGCGCAGCCCCACGCCAGACATCCGGGCGTGGTGGCCGTATTCAGGACCATATACGAAGACCCGAAGCGGCACTGGGACGCCTACGACATGTGCGAGAAGCTGGTCGACGTGGAAGAAAACTTCCAGCTCTGGCGCTTCCGGCACGTCAAGACCGTCGAGCGCGTGATTGGATTCAAGCGCGGCACCGGGGGCACGTCCGGAGTCTCGTTCCTGAGGAAGACACTGGAGGTCTCGCTATTCCCCGAGCTGATCGATGTCCGCACCGAGATTGACTGAGGACTGGCTGCGCGAGCACGTCTGGCCGCGGTTTTCCCGCGTGATGCGGCGCGACGGGATCTATCTCGCCAACCACTCGCTCGGGCGCCCGCCCGATCGCATGGCCGAAGACGTGGGGCAGGCGCTCGATGCCTGGTACCGCGACCTGGGCGACGCGTGGCAGCACTGGCTCGAGGCACGCGAGCGCTGGCGCGCGCTCACCGCGCGGCTAGTCGGCGCGCCGCGCGCGGACTGCATCGTGCCCAAGACGAGCGCCGGCCAGGGCCTGCGCGCAGTGCTGAACGCGCTCGAGGGCCGACCGTGCGTGCTCGCGAGCGACGGCGAATTCGACTCGCTCGAGTTCATCCTCAGGGTGTACCGAGACAAGGGCCGCATCGCGCTCAAGATCGTCCCTTGGCGCGAGCTCGATCCCACTGGCTGCGACCTGGTGGTAGTCTCTTCTGTGATGTTTCGCAGCGGCGAGATCGTTGCCGAGCCCGCTGCGCTGGTGCGGCGCGCGCACACCGCAGGCGCCAAGGTGCTGCTCGACGTCTACCACGGCGCGGGAGTGGTGCCCACCGACCTGGCGACGCTCGAGGTCGACTTCGCCGTCGGCGGATCGTACAAATACCTGCGCGGCGGCCCGGGCACATGCTGGCTATACGTGCGCCCCGATCACCTCGAGTCGCTGCGCACGCTCGACACCGGCTGGTTCGCCAAGCGCGACGCATTCGCCTACCTGCGCCCCGATCCGCCGCAATTCGGCGCCGGCGGCGACGCATGGCTAGAATCCACGCCGGCCGTGCTGGCGCCGTTCCAGGCGCTGGCCGGCCTCGAGCTGATGCTCGAGCTCGGCGTCGAGCGCCTGCGCGCCTACTCGCTCGAGCAGAAGCATCGGTTCGCCGCGCTGCTGCGGCAGGAAGCGCTCAGGATAGAGGGCGAAGGCGAGTCGCACGGCGCCTTCCTGACCCTGCCGTACCCGCGCGCCGGCGAGCTGGCAACGGAGCTCGAGGCACGCGGCGTCAGCGCCGACGCGCGCGGCGGCCAGCTGCGGCTTTGCCCCGACTTCCTGAATTCCGCCGCCGAGCTCGAGCGCGCCGCCGCGCTGCTGGGCGATCTGGCGCGGGAGCGTTCCTCACCTCGCGTTTGAAGCTAGGCTCGCCTCCTGGGCGAGACCGCCTCAGCCACCGTGGTCTGCTCGCCGATCTCGAGCTTTGCAATCTGGTTGCGGTGCACCTCATCCGGGCCATCGGCGAAGCGCAGCGTGCGCGCGTGCGCATAAGCCGCGGCAAGGCCGAAATCCTCCGCCACGCCGCCGCCGCCATGAGCCTGCATCGCCCAGTCGATGACCTGGCAGGCCATGTTCGGCGCCAGCACCTTGATCATCGCGATTTCCTTGCGCGCCACCTTGTTGCCCACCGTGTCCATCTTCCAGGCCGCGTGCAGCACCATGAAGCGCGTCGAGTCGATCATGATGCGCGCCTCCGCGATGCGCTCGCGCGTCACGCCCTGCTCCGCGACCGCACGGCCGAA
>JBOIFB010000061.1:0-12630 GCA_050741415.1 Burkholderiales bacterium
GTCGTGAGCCGAAGCTGTTGAACTCGGCCGGCGGCACGGAATGGGCCGCCAGATACTTTCCGGCGGGAGAATCGGCGGTGATGCCGCCCGCGGGCGAAATGTGGTCGGTCGTGATCGAGTCGCCAAGCAAAGCGAGAACTCTTGCCTC
Organism: Burkholderiales bacterium; assembly: GCA_050741415.1. Taxonomy (GTDB): domain Bacteria; phylum Pseudomonadota; class Gammaproteobacteria; order Burkholderiales; family SG8-39; genus DAHVFK01. The sequence continues at coordinate 149 of JBOIFB010000061.1, forward strand.
GGCGATGTCCGAGGGAGACGCCGGAGTGCCCGCAAAATCGATGAAATACGGCGGCTCGCGGACGTAGGTCGAATTTCCGTCCCAATCGAATAGCGTGCCCGTGGGCGCCGGCATGCTCTGCCATTTCTCGTCGCCCTCGAAGATGCGGCCGTATTCGAGGTCGAACTCATCCGACGACACCGAGGAGGCGACCAGGGATTCGACTTCCTCAGCGCTCGGCCAGAGGTCGCGCAAGTAGACGGGCTTGCCGTGCGGATCGGTCCCGAGCGGATCCGCGCTCAAGTCGCACAGTATGGTTCCGGTCAGCGCGTACGCGACGCACAAGGGCGGCGACGCCAGGTAACTCGCCTTCACCTGGCCGTGGATGCGTCCCTCGAAATTCCGATTACCGGACAGGACCGCAACCACCGCGAGGTCCTTGCTCGTGACGGCTTGCGCAACCTCCCTTGGCAATGGGCCGGAGTTGCCGATGCAGGTCGTGCATCCGTAGCCCACCAGGTTGAAACCCAGCTGCTCCAGGTACGGCGTGAGCCCTGCCTTGTCGAGGTAACGGGTCACGACGCGCGAACCCGGCGCGAGCGACGTCTTCACCCAGGGCTGCGATCGCAGGCCTGCCTCCACCGCCTTGCGGGCCAGCAGCCCCGCCACGATCATGACCGACGGGTTGGAGGTGTTCGTGCAGCTCGTGATGGCTGCGATGACGATGGAGCCATCGGTCAGCGATGCCGCAGCGCCGCGCAGGTCCCCGACCGGCTCCGCCAACGCTTCCGCGGCCCCGCCCGCGATGGTGCCGCCTTCGCCCACGAGCCGGGCAATGTCCTTGCCGTCCACCGGGGCCTCGATCCCGTCGAATGCTGCCGTGAAGGACGCTCGAACTTTCGACAATGGCACGCGGTCCTGGGGCCGCTTCGGCCCGGCGGCGCTCGGCTCGATCTTGCCCAGATCCAGATCGAGCACCTCGTTGAAGCGCGGCTCGGGATCTGCGTCGGTTCTGAACAAACCCTGCTCGCGCGTGTACCGTTCGACCAGATCGACGAGGCCGCCGCGGCCCGTCAGCTTGAGGTATCGCAAGGCGTTCGCATCGACCGGGAAGAACGTCGACGTGGCGCCGAACTCGGGCGACATGTTGGACAGCGTGGCGCGATCGGCGATGCCGAGGCTGCTCAAGCCCGGGCCGAAGAACTCGACGAACTTGCCCACGACGCCGTGCGCTCTCAGCGTCTGGGTAAGCGTCAGGACGAGGTCGGTGGCCGTCGTGCCCACCGGAAGCGTTCCACGGGTCCTGACCCCGACGACGATCGGCCACGGCAGAAACATCGGCTGGCCGAGCATGGCGGCCTCGGCCTCGATACCGCCCACCCCCCACCCGAGCACGCCGAGGCCGTTGATCATCGGGGTGTGCGAGTCGGTGCCGACCAGGGTGTCCGGAAAGACCCATCCGTCGCGCGCCGAAACGATTTGCCCCAGATGCTCGAGGTTGACCTGATGACAGATCCCCATCCCCGGAGGCACCACGCGGAAGCCCTCGAACGCCTGCTGCGCCCAGTTGAGCAAAGCGTAGCGTTCGCGGTTGCGGCGGTACTCCCAGTCCAGGTTCGCCGCGTAGGCATCGGCGCTGCCGAATCGATCGACCTGGACCGAATGATCGATGATGAGGTCAACGGGGATGAAGGGCTTGACCTGCTTGGGATCCCCACCCGAACGCACGACCGCGCTGCGCAAGGCCGCGAGGTCCACGACGGCGGGAACTCCGGTGAAGTCCTGCATCAACACGCGCGCGGGCATGAACGCGATGGACGCCGCGGCGCCGTCCGGCCACCGGGCAAGCGCATGCACGTCCGCTTCGGATACGTCCCGGCCGCCCGCCCTGCGGGCGATGTTCTCGAGCAGGATCTTCACCGTGTGCGGAAGCCGCGCGACCTCCGCGCCGGACCTCGCGCCCAACTTCGCCAGACTCACGTAGCATGGCGTTCCCGAACCGGTTACGAGCCTTGCCGCAATGCCCAGCGGGTCGGTTGTCATGCAACGCCGCCCCGTGTTCCTGATCGCCGGTCGAATGCGTCCATTGCATCCACTGCGAGCGCCGCATGCGCGTACGCCGCGCCCGCGCGCATCTCGGCCGCGACCCAGATCGCTTCCATGATTTCCTCGCGGGTCGCCCCCGCCTTGAGCGCGGCCCGGGTGTGGCCTCGAATGCAGTACGGACACTGCGTCACGTGCGCCGCGGCAACCGCGATCAGCTGCTTGGTTTTGCCCGGAAGCGCCCCGTCGGCGAATACGGCGTCGCTGAATGCGTGGAACGCGGCATTCACCTTCGGCGCAAGCGCAGTGCGCTTCGCGGCCAGCTCGCCGCTCGCTGCCGGGTACATCTGATTCTCAGTCATGGGTTTCTCCTTTCAAGGCGCCGAGGGAATGTCGGCATAGCTGAAGCGGTGATCTTCGACGCCGCGTACGCCCGGCAGGCTCTCCGCGGCTGCGCGCGCGGCTGCGCGCTCGTCGGCGGAGTCGACCATTCCGAAATAGTGCACGACGCCCGCGGCCACGATCACGTTGGAAGTCACCTGCCCCCACCACGGCTGGCGTTCCAGTTCCGCGAGCAGCCGCCCGCGAATGGCCTGATCGCTGGGTTGGGTGGCCCGGTTTGCGGTTTGCCGGCTGGCCGCCAGAGCCTGCACCAGGTTCGCCCGGCTGACGATGCCGACGACCTTCTCGCCGCGCAACACCGGAACGCGCTTTACGCCGCGCGTTTCGAGCAAGGTGGCGATTTCCGCTACCGGCATGTCCGGAGCGACCGTTATGACCTCGCGCGTCATGATGTCGCGCGCGCGCTGAGCGTGCGACTTGACGTATTCCGCGGGCGAGCGATCTCCGCTGAACAGGCGCAGCCACCAGGAACCGGCGCGCCCAGGTCGATCGGTGCCGATCTCGTGCCTGTGCAGCAAGTCGCCTTCGCTGACCAGCCCGACGAGGCGGCCGCGCTCCAGAACAGGAACGCCGCTGATGTGAAGCTTGTAGAGCAGTGCCGCAATCTCCTGTACCGGCGTGTCGGGTCCCACCGTAGTTACGGGAGAGGTCATGATGTCACGGGCTTTCATGGGATCACTCACTGATTGTCCAGAATCTCGCGCAGGACGACCGCGTTGTTGCGCATCTCGTCGCGTGCGCCGAAGAGGAGCGTGATCGGCGTGCGCCGGCGCAAATCGTCGAGCGTACGCAGCAGATCGGGTTGCTGCGCGAGCTCCTCGCCATATTTCCGCTGGAATTGCTTCCAGCGGCGCGGATCGTGGCCGAACCACCGGCGCAGCGCGTTGCTCGGCGCCGCTTCGCGCAGCCACAGGTCAGCGGCCGCCGCCCGCCGGGTCAGGCCGCGCGGCCAAAGCCTGTCGATCAGAACGCGCAGGCCGTCTGCCGGTTCGGGCTCTTCATACACTCGCTTCAGCCTGATCGGCCGGCGTGCACCGCGGCGGCTCGCCAGAAGCTTGGTTCGCAGCATTCTCATCTCCGTCTTCGGCTACTCAACGCCACCATGGTCGGCCGAAGGCGAGATCAAGTAAAACGAAACTTATTCGTATTTGAATCTAGTATTGTTCATGCTAAGCATCTCGCCCACTCTGGAGGCTGGTCGATGGACATCACGCTGGCGCGCACCTTTCTCGAGATCGTGGCTTGCGGCAATTTCGTGCGCGCCGCCGAGCGCCTCCACGTCACGCAGACCGCGGTAAGCGTTCGCGTGCAGACGCTCGAAGGCCTGCTCGGCCGGAAATTGTTCGTGCGCAACAAGTCAGGCGCTTCGCTCACGCCCGCGGGCGAGCAGTTCATGCGCTACGCGTCGTTGCTGGTTCAGGTCTGGGAGCGGGCCCGGCAGCAAGTGGCGGTTCCGCCGGGGCTGCGCGCCGTCGTTGCCGTAGCCGGCGAGCTCAGCCTGTGGAATCCGTTCCTGCTCGACTGGCTCGTGTGGATGCGGCGCTCCGCGCCTCAGCTCGCGTTGCGCGCGCAAGTCGCACTGCCGCAGGGGCTGATGAACCAGGTCAGCGAAGGCGTGATCGACATCGCGGTGACCTATACCCCGCAGCACAGACCGGGGTTGAAGATCGAGCTGCTGATGAAGGAGAAGCTCGTACTGGTGACGAAAACGCGGCGCAGGGGTGCGCCGCGCTCGGGCGACTACGTGTATGTGGACTGGGGAGCGGATTTCGGCGCGCATCACAATCTGACGTTCCCGAAGTTGTCGAACCCGGGCACCTATGTCGACCTTGGACCCCTCGGGCTTCAGTACATTCTCAAGGCCGGCGGTTCCGGGTATTTCCGGGCGCACGCCGTGGCGCCTCATCTGCGCAGCGGCCGCCTGAGCCTGGTGCGCGGGGCACCGGAGTTCCTGTATCCGGCCTACGCCGTGTATGCGGAAGATGCGGACACGAAAAACGTCACCCCGGCGCTGGTCGGCCTGCGTCACGTCGCCGCCATTCAACAACCCGCCAGCCCCCGGCTCGCACGCGCGAAGCAGCGAAAGCGCAATTGAGCCGATCAGCCGCGAACGGTCCCGGAGTCCCCGCGATCGTCGCGCCCGGTGCCGATATGTCCCCACATCAGCTTCCAGGCGAGCAGCAGAACGATTGCCAAGCCGACGGCAAGCAGGATTTTGCCGAGCCGCTCCTGGTCGTCCAGCAGGTAATTGCTGCACAGGCGCACCGGTGAAATAAGGTACAGCCATCCGAGGCGGAACGCGGTCGCGGTCAGTTCGAGCAGGACCACCCCGCGCACCACGAATCCCGCGCGCGGCCAGCTCAGTGCGACCGGGGCGCCGATCAGCAGCGGCACGCTCATGAATTTCGCCAGCGTGAACCGGGGATCGTCGAGCGCCGCATCCATCGCCAGCGGCAGCATCCAGACCATGCCGGCCAGCGAGGCCAGCAGCAGCCCGCTGATCCCGCCATGGTTCCAACCCGCGAGGCGCCGCTCGAGCCAGCCCGGCGTCCCTCGTGCCAGCGACCAGCCGGCCAAGGCCAGCAGCGGAATCTGGACCAGCATCTGCAAGGTCATCGTCGATTCGAGCGCGTGTCGCACGGGGGGGACGGCGAGCGCTGCCCACAGAACCGCGCCGGCAAGGCGCAAGCGGCCGGCCGGCAGCTTCACGGCGTCAGCCGCTGCGTGACGTATCGGGCCGCGCCTCGAACATCATCCCAGTCCAGTATCGTGACCAGCCTGCCCCCGGGATCGACCACCGCAATCGCGGCGTTGTGCACGAATCCGCCCAGCCCGTCCGGCACGGCGACGACACCGAACACGCGCATCAGCGCGCCAAGGTCCGCGCGATCGACCGGCCGCGCCGCGATCCAGCCCGCACCGCGGTCGCCGTGGATGCGCTGATAACGGGCCAGCGCGGCGGGATCATCGCGTACGGGATCGAAGCTGACGCTCAGCAGCGCGACCTTGTCCGCCGCGATCGGCCCGGTCAACTGGCGCTGCAGGCGCGCGAACTCGCCGCCCTGCACCGAACAGTAGGTCATGCACTCGGTATAGATGAACTCGACCAGCAACCAGCGCCCGCGCAGCTGACCGAAACTGGTGCGCTCGCCGGCGGCAGTCTGCAGTGACAGCGGCGGAACTGCCGGCGGATGTTCCCGCACGCCGATGCGGCGGGCGGTCTCGGTGGTGTAGGCGCGAAATCCGTCGGTGACGCCTGCCAGTACTCCGACGCCTGCCGCCAGCAGAACGAGACTAACCAGTAGCGTTCGCAGTACCGCCACCGGGGCTCTCGCGCGCGGGCGCTTTGAGCAAGCCCGCCGTGATGCGGATCGCGAAGTACAGCATGCCCAGCACTATCAGCAGCGCGCCGATCGAACCGATCTTGTCCGTAAAGGTCCATTCCGGCAGGTGCGTCGCCATCCTGCGCGCAACGCTAAGGCGCCCGGCATCGAGGAATCCCAGCGTGAAGATCAGCCCGCCGATCACGTACACGGGGAATCCCAGCCTGTCGGCGCCGGTGTCCGGCGGCGCATCCGCGCCGCGGCCGATTACGTGGAACATCAGGGCCAGCGCCATCGGCAGCACTCCGAGCAGCAGGTAGAAGTGAAAGTGCCCGGGTACCCACTGGGTATTGTGCATCACCACATTGATGCGGATGGTGCCATCGAGCATGGCCGGCACGATGCCCGCCGCCCAGCCGAACATCGACAGGATCAACAGCCGCGAGGGCATGGTCCAGCGCATGTTCGAGCGATAGATGTTGGTGAGCGCACCGTACATCGTGACCAGGAACACCGGGAAGCCCGCGCCCCACGACACCACCTGCCCCATGACCGCCGCCCAACGCGGTTCGGCGTAGTCCATCAGCAAGTGATGCGGGAACACGACGATCACGAACACCGTGCTCACGGCCCACGACCACAGGAACGGGCGCGAGATCGGATACGGCTTGCCCGAGTAGCGCGGCAGGAGCTCGTACACCGCGATTGCGCCCATGTAGATCGTGGCGTTGATGTACATATGACCGAACCAGTAAATCAGGTTCTTGACCACCAGCGCGTTCAACGCCATCTGTGGAAAGAAGATATTGACCAGGCTCATCACCAGCACCACCGCACCGGCCAGGATTCCCAGTACGTTGGCGATGATCACCATGGTGCTCGCCACCACGGCCTTGGGGTGATTCGGGTCGATGGCACCGCCGAACAGCCACTGCAGCCCCAGCGCGCGTCCGAGGTTGCGATGCACCTTGATGATGGCGGCGGCAGCGTCCAGGTAGAACACCAGCATGCCGACGCCGATCAGCAAATAACCCAGCATGAACAGCGCCGCGGCGTTCGGGCTCCACAGCCCCATGCTGTGCACCGGCAACGGATACAGGAATGTCCACAGTGCGCCGTAGCCGTCGACGAAGATCGCGAAGATGATGCACAACGCACCAAGCATGAACAGCACGTAGTTGGTCATGAACGCCCAAAGGTGCAGCGCCACGTATTTGCGCAGGAAGAACCACATCACCGCCGTGGTTGCCAGCGCAGCGGTACCGACCATGCCCGCGCCATGCATCGACAGGATGCGGTAGAACAGGTCGGAGGGCACCGTCAGCCAGGTCGCCTGCGCCGTGCGCATGGTCAGGCCGAGCAGCATCATCAGCAAGAACAAGGCTACGGACGTGATGATGTACAGATTGAAGGCGACCCGGTTGCCGCCCTCGAGACGCTCGTCTTGGGGATACATCGTGAGTGCAGCCATGATCAGCCTCCGCTCGCCGCGACCACCTTGAACTCGGCGGTCATGCCCGCATGGGCGACACCGCAATATTCAAGACACATCACCTTGTAGGTACCGGGTTGCATGAACGTGTACACGATCTTGTTGGTAAATCCCGGCATGGCCTGGGTCTGGGTCGCAATGCGGCCGTCCGGCGCGTAGAGCGCAAAGCCGTGGTTCACATCCTTGCTGGTGACGCGGAACTCCACCGGGCTGCCGACCTGGACCGTCTCTGGAGTGATCTGCCACGACCACTGCTGCCCGACCACGTCCACGACTTGATGCACGCCCAGCGGCGTATGCTGGAGCGGAATCGGGAAGTGGCTGAGGGTGGCATAACTGCCGCCCACGAAGATGATCAGCAAGGCGCCGAACAACCATCGTCGCAACACGTTGGAGGTGTGCGCGGCCTTGCGCGTCGCCGCGTCGTCGGCGGGCTTGCCTGCCTGCCGGATCACGTAAATGAACCCCAACGCGACCAGGCCCATACCGACCAGCGCGATCGTCCAGACGACGTTCTGAAAAATCATCGTGCCCCCCGAGCTGGCCAAGACCCGGCAGATGTACTGCGGCCTGCGCGAACTGTCAAGCTGCATTGCGAACCCGCATCCGGCCGAGCCCGCCGAATGAGCCGGATCGATCTGCCTTCTAGCGCTTTTTTCGTTTCATTTCGTTCGTCCTATACTGCCAAGCTGGTGGGCGTCGTTTGTCGAAGGAGTTCGCGAATTGGGAATCATGGTCCTGCTGGATCTCATGGGCGGAGTCGCCTTGCTCCTGTGGGGCCTGCACATGGTTCAAACCGGGCTCGTTCGCACCTTCGGCGCCGACCTGCGACGCTTCCTGCGCGTCGCGCTGGCGAATCGGGGCAAGGCCTTCCTTGCGGGCGCCGGAGTAACCGCCCTGCTGCAAAGTAGCACCGCCACCGCGCTGATGGTGACTGCCTTTGCCGGCGAAGGCATGGTCGGACTGGTATCCGCGCTGGCGATCATGCTCGGCGCCAACGTCGGCACAACCCTGGTGGTTCAAGTCCTGTCGTTTGACGTGTCGGCCGCGGCGCCGGTCCTGCTCGTCATCGGCGTATGGGCATTCAAGCGCGGCAGCCGGACCGCGACCCGGGATCTCGGGCGGGTCTCGGTGGGACTCGGACTATTGCTGCTCGCGCTGCACCTCCTGCTGCAAAGCCTCGCGCCCGCGGAGAACGCTCCGCTCGCACGCGAGATCCTCGCCGCGGTCGCGGCGGCCCCGCTGCTGTGCGTGCTGATCGGGGCATTCCTGAGCTGGGGGGCGCATTCGAGCGTGGCGGTGGTGCTGTTGACGATGTCCCTGGCCTATTCGCACTTTGTATCGCCGGAGGGAGCGCTGGCGCTGATCGTGGGCGCGAATCTCGGCAGCGCGGTCAATCCGCTGCTGGAAGGCGCGACGCGGGGCGATCCGGCGAGCTATCGGGTGCCGGTAGGCAACCTTGTCACGCGGCTCGCGGGCTGCGCGCTGGTCGTGCCGTTCATCGATCCCATCGCGAGCTTGTTCCAGCGGATCGACGCCAACCCTCTGCGCATGGGCGCAGACTTCCATACCGCGTTCAACGTCGCGCTGGCGCTGCTGTTCATCTGGCCGCTCGGCGGCCTGGCGCGGGTTTTGGAGCGGATGCTTCCGCAACGCAAGGCGCCGCAGGATCCGGGCGTGCCCGTTTATCTCGACCCGTCGGCGATCGAGACCCCGGCGCTCGCGCTGGCGGGCGCGGCGCGGGAGTCCCTGCGCATGGGAGAGATGGTCGAAGCGATGCTGGGCCAGGCGATGACCGCGCTCATGACCCAGGACCGGAACCTGGTCGCCGAGATTTCAAGGAAAGACAATGCGATCGACCGCCTGCACGAGGCGATCAAACTTTACGTCGTGAGCCTCACTCGGGGCAGCCTCGAGGAGCGCGAGGGCCGCCGCGCGATGGAAATCATCGCGTTCGTGATCAACATGGAGCACATCGGAGACATCATCGACAAGAACCTGATGGAGCTTGCGGCAAAGAAGATCAAGCGCGGCCTCCAATTTTCAGCGCAAGGCGCCGAAGAGCTGCAAGCGATGCACAAGCGGGTTCTGGGCGATATGCGGCTCGCGTTCGGAATTTTCATCTCCGGCGATGTCAAAGTCGCGCGCCAGCTCCTAGACGAGAAAACCCATTTTCGCGAGGCCGAGATCGCGGCGTCCGAAAGTCATCTCGCGCGCCTGCGCGAAGGACGCCAGGAAAGCATCGAAACGAGCGCCCTGCATATAGACATCCTGCGCGACCTGAAGCGCATCCATTCCCATATCTGCGCCACCGCTTATCCCGTGCTGGAAGGAGCCGGAGAGCTGCTGGCGAGCCGGCTCAAGGTCGCCGCGAGAAAGCCGCGCGCGGCAATCAGGGAGCAGCCCCCGGGGAGCGCAAGCGGGCCGCTGTCCTCCGGCCCGGAAGAATCTCCCTGAGATCTGCCACCTCGCTGACGGAGCCTCGACATGACGCAGAGAATCGACTGGAAGGCGGCCGCGCCGCAAGGCTATGCGGCCCAACTCGGGCTCGAAACCTACGTCCGCCGCTCGGGGCTCGAGCACCCGCTGCTCGAGCTCGTCAGGACGCGCGCCTCGCAGATCAACGGCTGCGCGTACTGCCTGGACATGCACACCAGGGACGCTCGCGCTCGGGGCGAGAGCGAGCAGCGCCTGTACGCGCTTGCCGCGTGGCGCGAGACCGCGTTCTACAGCGACCGCGAGCGCGCCGCGCTCGCGTGGACCGAGGCGGTGACCGGCATCGCCGAGGACGGCACGACCGACGCGCTGTACGCGGAGATGCGCCGCCACTTCGGCGAAAAGGAGCTGGTCGACCTGACGCTCGCGATCGTCTCGATCAACGGCTGGAACCGGCTCGCAATCGCGTTTCGCACCCCGCCCGGCAGCTACCAGCCTGCCGCACGCAGCTCCGCGTAAGCGGCGTCGCCGGCGGCGCCCCAGCAGGATCCACGTCGGCCACGCGACGCAGGGCCCTCGGACGCGATCGGTTAAAACTCCAGCGCGTAGACGTTGTGCCGGCCGACGTCGTTGATGTCGCGCTCGCCGCACAGCGCCATGGTGAGATCGAGCTCCTTCGCCATGATCTCGAGCGCACGCTTGACGCCCCTCTCCCCGCCCGCACCGAGCCCGTAGAGGAATGCACGCCCGATATAGGCGCCGCGCGCGCCGAGCGCCCGCGCCTTGAGGATGTCCTGGCCGGAGCGGATGCCGCCGTCGATGTGAATCTCGATCCGCTTGCCGACGGCGTCGACCACCTCGGGCAAAACCCGGATCGTCGAGGGCGCACCGTCGAGCTGGCGCCCGCCGTGGTTTGAAACGATCAGCGCGTCGGCCCCCGAATCGGCCGCGCGCCGCGCGTCCTCGGCGCCAAGGACGCCCTTGATGATCAGCTTGCCGCCCCAGCGCTGCTTGACCCAGGCGACGTCGTCCCATGAAAGCCGCGGATCGAACTGCTGGCCGGTCCAGGTCGACAGCGACGACAGATCCGCGACGCCCGAAACGTGCCCGACGATGTTGCCGAAGCTTCGCCGTCTCGTGCCGAGCATCCTCATGCACCATGCGGGCCGCAGCATCATCTGCCACAGATGTTTCGGCGTGAATTTCGGCGGCGCGGAAAGATCGTTGCGCAGGTCCTTGTGGCGCTGCGCGAGAAGTTGCAGATCCATCGTCAATACCAGCGCCGAGCAGCCTGCCGCCCTGGCGCGCTCGATCAGCCGGTAGATGAATTCCCGGTCCCGCATCACGTAGAGCTGGAACCAGAACGGTTTGGTCGTGCTGGCCGCGACGTCCTCGATCGAGCAGATGCTCATGGTCGAGAGGACGAACGGCACGCCGGCTTTCTCCGCCGCACGCGCCGCCAGAATCTCGCCGTCGGCATGCTGCATGCCGGTCAGCCCGGTCGGCGCCAATGCCAGCGGCAGCGCGACGTCCTGGCCGACCATGGTGGTGCGCAGCGAGCGGCCTTCGAGATTGACGGCGATTTTCTGCTTCAGGCGGACCTTGCGAAAATCGCTTTCGTTCTCCCGGTACGTCTGCTCCGTCCACGCGCCCGAATCCGCGTAGTCGAAGAACAGCTTCGGCACGCGCCGCCGCGCAAGTTGCTTGAGGTCGGCGACGGTCAGCGCCTTTTCCAATCCGCTCGGCATCTCCCCCTCCCGCGCAGCGGAAGTCCGCGCGCTCAGATCGACAGAATGCCCGGACCGTTCCAGGCGGTGTCTTCTCCAGGATACCCGAGTTGCGCGCTGACCAGGCGCACGCCGCCCACTTCGATCTCCTGGCTCCAATGATGATGGCCGAAGATCCATGCCACGGCGTGCGCCCCGGCGGCGGCCGCGATGAGGTCGTCGCAGTCGCTGTCGAACGCCGGCGAGAGGGAGGTCGTGCCGAATTTCGGGTTGCGCGCAGCGGAATGGGGTACGTGGTGCGTCACGACGAGGGTCGGTCCGTCGTGCGCCCGCGCCAGTTCGCGCGCCAGCCAGGCGCGCGACAGCCGGTGCTCCGCGAGCGCGTCCTGCGGCAGGAACGGCCTGCCGCCGCGGCGCGCGATCAGCCGATGATCCTCGAACTTTTGCCCGGCCTCGCGCATGCCCCGCTCGGCATCTCCCAGCACCGCATAGTCGGTCCACAGCGTCGCGCCGAGGACCCGCAGCGGACCGGGCCCGAGCGAATAGCGCGCTTCGCCCCGATCAAGGACCGTTACGCCGGCGACCCGCGCTGCGAGGAGCGCGTCGCGCTCGTCATCGAACGACCCGCGATAGTATTCATGGTTGCCGGGCACCACGAGCGCGGGGCACCCCAAATAGGCTGCCGCCTGCTCCGCGTAGCGCAGCGTCGAGACATTGCGCTGCGAGTGCATCCTGCCGATATCGCCCGCAAGCACGACGAGGTCCACCGTCCCGGCAAAGGCGGTGAGATCGGGCCCGAGCGCGAGCGGCTGGACGTCGCTCCAGCCGGGCCCGGGGTCCTTTTCCCGAATCTCGATGTGAATGTCGCTGTAATACAGAATCCTCGACACCGTCCTCATCCCCGGCCGCGGCCCCTCAACCAGCGCGTGATCAATTCGAGCGTCGTGTTGCCGAACGAGTCCGCCCACACATTCTCGCCCGTGCCGTGATCGGCCGTCGCGGCGTCCGATTCCGTGTCCGGCTCCACGAAGTGCTGCCGATGATGCTGGTGCACGCCGCGGGTGTCGATCTCGTCCATAT
>JBOIFB010000062.1:0-12526 GCA_050741415.1 Burkholderiales bacterium
AGCACCCCGGCGACGACGTGGTCGACAACGACCTGATCCTCGTCTGGACCCCGCGCGAGCGCCGCATCATCACCGGCGCCGACCTGCTCGGCCGGCTGCTGCGCGGCATCGCGACGCGGGAAACCCAGTCAGTCCGCAGAGGCGGCTAGCCGCGCGCCAACCGTTTGCTGCCTAGCCCTAAATTTGCAGACCGCGAACTTGATCTGCCAAGAGCACGGATTGCGGTCTGGATCATTTCGTACGAGCTAAACCAAGCTTAGGTCCGTGTCCTGGAAAGCAGGGCGATGCCACTTTCGCTACACACACGCCAGCTCGGGCTCATCCCTCCAACCTGCGTGCCACCCGTTCGCCGACCCGGCAAGCACTCGGATTATCGGACGCTTACGAGAAATGCGGCCGTTCTTGGACCTATTGCGCGCTAGGATTCAGCCACGCATTCAATCTCAAGAAGCATCCCTGGGATGGCCAACGGCGCTTGAATCGTTGTGCGCGCTGGGTAATTCGCCTCCCTGAAGTAGGTGCGGTAGATCGCATTCATCGCATCAAAATCCGATATTCGAGTAAGGATCACATTCGTCTTGACAACTTTGTCCAGCGTCGTGCCGGCCTCTTCGAGGATTGCTCTGATGTTGTCCATGACTTGGCGCATTTGCCCGGCGAAATCAGGCGCCATATCTTTTGCACCGGGTTTGAATGGAGTGATTCCAGAAACAAATACCAAGCTGCCGACTTTAACCGCAGGGGAGAGCGGGGCGCCGGGCGTCGAAAGATGCGGCGGATTGATTACCTTACGGCTCGACATCTATGAATACCTCCTTGGTCTAAGCTCATTTCCTAGCGAATTTGAACCCCCGTTTCAGCCGCGTGAGGGCGCGCGGTGAAACTTGGTAGCTGACGTCAGATTGTAACTTGGTTTGCGGGAGCGAAGCAGTGCAAACGTGATTCACCGCAGGATCCACTTGGCGCGTGTCACAGATACCGCCCCGAGTTCCCTTGGGCGGCGCGATTGTTAAACCGAGAAAGTCGGCGAACAACTGGACCGAATTGACTAGAGAGAAATCCGAGGTCGATAAGTGATGGCTGCGGCTGGACACTCTTTGACGGCGAGCGGCGATTCATCTCGCGATCAACGCTGGAATGAATCTCGCCGTTTTATCCGTCGCGCCGGGAAGTTGTTATTTATGGGGCTTCACACGCTAATGTCGAGGCGCTTACTTCGCGTCACGGTCTGCTTGATGACGTCCAAGATCGCACGTGCTGACCTATCCATCGCCAGTGACGAGTAGGCGATTTCAAATGAGTTCGACGGCATTGGATCGATTGTCGGAATAACCTTCAGCTGACCGGTACCGAGTTCATGCTCCACGGCACGCAGAGGCACCAGGCTCAATCCGGCGCCCGACAAGGTTAACTTCACAATTGCTGATAGGCTATTACAGCCGATGATGCGCTGGGGTGCACGGCGGGACCGTCGGAGCCACGCTTCAAGCGCAGGCATATGACGGGCTCCACTATGCACAAAGATCGGATGATGCGACAGGGCGTCTGGACCAATCGGTGTGCGGCCAAGCGGAAAATCCGGGCGCGCGACCCAAGCCATACTCAGTACGTCGAGGGGTTCGCTGGCAATCCCGGTCCAGACCACCGGTGCGACGACGCATGCAAGGTCGATTTCGCGCTTTTGAAGTTTACGCAACAGCGCGCTGCTTAGATCGACCTCGATCCGAAGTTGTATGCGGGGCAGGTTCTGCGCGACGCTTGCCACGAGGTCGGGAAGCCAAGTCAGGACGATCGTCTCCACCACACCGATAGCGACAGTACCCCCAATTCCGTGAGGCTCGGCAATGTTAGCGCGCAGTTCATTCGCGAACCCAAGAACACGCCGTGCATCATCCAGCAGACCACGCCCTATGGCGCTCAGATGACAGGCGCGTGTTGTGCGCTCGAACAGCCTGGCGCCAAGCAGTCGTTCGAGCCGCAATATTCGGTTGGATACGGCAGGCTGGGTCATATTGAGCCTAACTGCTCCCGCTTTAAAGCTGCGGGTCTCCGCCACTACAACGAAGGTTTCAAGAAGCTTTAGGTCTAGGGGTTGCACCCGGTAATTATTCACATTTTCTTTTAATCTGGCAAAGGAAAGAGAATTTCTCGACATGAACGGGCTCTGGCATAGTGTTTTAGGGCCCGCTGACCCCAGCGGGTCTGCTGTTCGAGTTAGTAGGCGGTCCGACAATCGACGTAAGGAGGAGATATGCGGATGCGAAAAGTGGCGATGGTCCTGGCGGCTGTCTCGTGTGTCGCGACGGCGATTCCAGCTAGTGCTGATCAATCTGTGCTGGATAAGGTGAAACAGAGCGGTGTGCTAAAGGTCTGTTTCGCGCAGGGTACGCCGGATAACTACAAGGATCCCAAAACCGGCAAGTGGACTGGAGTCATGGTTGATTTGGTTGATCGGCTAGCCGCGTGGATGAAGGTCAAAGTCGAGCCAGTCGAGGTTAGTTGGAGCGTTGCCGTACTATCGTTGAAGCAGGGAACGTGCGACCTGTTCGGATCGAGCATTGTCTACACGGTTCCGAGGGCTATGGAGATCAATTACATCCGTCCGTTCGGTGCTAAGGGCGATAACGTGGTTATCCTCAAGAACAATCCAAAGCACCTAAAAACACCTAGTGATCTAAATAATCCGAACGTGACGCTGGTAGCAGTACTTGGTACGCGCGAGCAAGACAATGCACAACGTCTTTTTCCCAAGGCGAAGGTGCTAGCCGTACAACCGCAGTCTGACATTCAGATCGTGGAGCAGGTGCGAAACGGCGACGCCGATGCCGCGGTACTGCCGGCGATCACGGTCAAATGGTGGGCCCGCGTGCCAGAAAACGCCGCTTGGGGTAAGGAGGGATTTCCCGACCAAGACTTCGGCAATGCGCCCAATGGGTGGGCAATCCGTTACGGCGATCAGAACTGGAAAGACTTCCTCGACACCTATTCTGGCTGGGTGGCCGCCAATGAATTGTCGCGGAACCTGTATAAAGAGTATATGGAGCGAACCAACCCATTCCAGAAAAAATAGAACTGTTGGTTCGCGGGGGGGGGCCTATGTCGCTCGATCGTTTGTGGCGGATGCTTTCCGAGTACCACGCGCAACTGCTGAGCGGTCTGGCGGTTACGTTCGAGTTGAGCGTGGTCTCGATGGCGATCGGACTTGTTCTTGGCCTCCTCGTGTGCTTTGGCTCACTGGCGCGCTTGCGGGCCGTGCGCCTGCCATCTATTTTGTTCATCGAGTTCTGTCGCGACACACCGATACTCGTACAGCTTGTGTGGGTTCATTTTGCGTGGCCCGCGATCATTGGCATTAACTTTAGTGCGTGGACCAGTGCGGTAATCGCGCTTGCGATGCAATCGAGTGGATATCTAGCAGAGGAATTTCGGGCGGGCATCGAGTCGATTGAGCGTGGCCAAATAGAAGCTGCTCAATCTCTTGGAATGACATCGGCGCGGCTAATGTGGCGCATCGTCGTCCCGCAAGCCCTAATAAAGATGATGCCTGGGATCCTGAATCAATTTGTAACATGCTTTAAGTCGACCAGCATCGTCTCAATCATCGCAGTGCAAGACTTGATGTACCAGGCAGGCCTAATCGCTTCCGCGACTTTCCTGCCGATGCCGATCTACACGCTGGTCGCGCTTACCTATTTTGTGATGGTCTTGGCCGTATCGTCGGCGGTACGGTTGATCACGCGGCGCTTGCCAAATTTCGGATACTTCCACGAGCGCACCGTCGCGGCCTAGAAGGTAAGGGCAGCGATACTGGAGAAAGAACGGGTGAGCGGTGAACCGATAACGATCGATGGGCTGCACAAGCGTTTTGGCGCGCACGAAGTCCTGCGCGGTGTGTCACTTGACGTTGCGAGAGGCAAAACCATCGCGATCATCGGACCAAGCGGATCGGGAAAGAGCACCTTGGTCCGCTGTATCAACCATCTAGAGCGGATTCATGCCGGAAGGATTAAGGTCGGTGAGGCCGAAATTACGCCGCGGGGCGTAAACGAGAATGGGCGGTTCTTTGGCGCGCGCGAGGTAGCGCGCTTTCGCACTCATATTGGGATGGTGTTCCAACAGTTCAATCTCTTTCCGCACCAAACCGTCATGGGAAATATTATCGAAGCGCCAGTCGGAGTGCTGAAATGGAAGCGCAAGGACGCCATCGACCGCGCCACAGAGTTGCTCACCAAGGTCAATTTGCGCGACAAAGCCGACGCATATCCGGCACATCTGTCTGGCGGACAGCAGCAGCGTGTTGCGATCGTACGGGCATTGATGATGGATCCTAAGGTCATGCTGTTCGATGAGCCGACATCAGCACTTGATCCGGAGCTTATCGGCGAAGTCCTGAAGGTGATCGCCGATTTAGCGATTCTGGGGCGTACGAGCGTAATAGTTACGCACGAATTAAGCTTTGCCCGGGATATTGCGGACACGGTTATTTTCATGGAGGAGGGAAACATCATAGAAGCAGGTCCGCCAAGCAAAGTGTTCGACAACCCCGAGCGGGAACGGACAAAGGCCTTTATTGGCCGCATCGTTAAGACAGTGGCGCCTGGAACTAATGTACCTGCCGGGGTGGAAGTAAATTTTTCGAATTCAATCAAATGAATGCACTAAATCGCGCAGTTATCGCCAACACCGACCGGCTCTCTCGGCTTATGGACGAGCATGGCTTGGATGCCATCGTCGTTCGCTCGGGTGTTAATTTCACCTACCTATCGGGGATCGCGTATCCAGGAACACTCGCACGCCATCTCGACCTGCCCGATTCGCCGCGCGGCGTCTATCTAGTGTGGCCGCGCAAAGGTGAGCCAGTGATTATTTTGAACGCAATCGCGGAGGCTTTGACGCGGCGCGACGCTTGGGTCAAGCGCGTCGAAGTCTATGAGGGCTACATAGAGCCGCCGGTTAAGTGCTTGTGCCGGGTCCTCAAAACGATGGGGTTGGCGCAGTCCCGAATCGGCTTCGAGAAGAACTACCTTAGCGCAAGCGACTGGGAGGCAATCGGGGCTGCCCTGCAAGGGGTTGCGATGATCGATTGCGCGACGATGATGGATCAAGTTCGCTGGATCAAGACGCAAGGGGAGATCCGGTTGCTGAAGCATGCTGCTAATTTGCTGGACGACGTCTATCTCGAAGTCTTTCCAACGATTCAGCATGGCGAACCAGAGAGCGGTGTGCATAGCCGCATGATTGCGGCCTGCATCCGCCGGGGCGCCAACTGGGCACACGGCATCCTGAATTCTCATCGCAACACGGTTGCGTACGGGGGCGAAAGCGAAGCGCCCTTCCTAGCAGGCGACGTTGTGCGCACTGACTACGTTGCATATGTGGACGGCTACCCAGGACATCAGTCGCGTAACGCCATCCTAGGCCAACCGTCGACGGAACAGCGAGAAATGTACCGCAAAGTCCGCCACATCTACGGCAGCGCGATTGAACAATGCCGTCCAGGCATCACGGCAGGGGAGGTGTATGGCTTCGTAGTTGATCGCTTCAAGGAAATCGGAGTCGACTACACATCAATGCTTGCCGGGCATGGTGTTGGCTGCTGGTGGCATCAGCAAGAGCCAGTGATTTCGCGCGGTAACCCTACGCCGTTGGAGGAGGGAATGGTGATTGCTATGGAGCCGCATGTCGGGCCTTGGCACATTCAGGATTTGGTTCTTATCGGACGTGAAGGGCCACAGGTCATTTCGGACAAATTTCCGACTGACGAGCCGTATGAGATCGGTCTAGATCGTTCGTGATGCAGACCAAACATTTGAGAAAATTGACGTGGAGGTCAAGCCCATGACGGAAGAGGTTAGTTCCACCCAGTGCCGTGCGGTCGCGAAGATGGTCGACACGGAGCGTCTTTTGAAACTAGAACAGGATCTCATACGCATTCCCAGCTCAACGTTTCACGAGCACGAGATCGCCGACTACCTCGCCAACTATCTTTCGAATTTGGGTTTCGAGGTAGAGATGATGAACGTGTCACATCCGACCGACGCCGACAAATCGACGCGGCAACCCGTCGCACGATTGATCGGCACCGGCGGCGGCCCGACCCTCATGCTGAACGGTCACATGGACCCGGGGGTGGAGATGAGCGGCTGGACGGTGGATCCGTACGGCGCTCTGTTCGAGGATGGGTGGATATGGGGAATGGGAGCGCACGACGACAAAGGTGGGCTGGCGGCTGCGATCGCGGGCGTCGAAACGATCATACGATCAGGAATTCGCCTGCGTGGCGACGTGCTGATCTGTCCCGTAGTGGCGCACAAACTGGGTGGCGCCGGATCCCGTGCTCTGCTTAAAAAGGGTGTGCGCTCCGATCTTTGCATTAACATGGAGCATTCCAACAATACCATCGCCAACGTCTGTGTCGGCGTAGTGATGGTGACTGTCCGGGTGTTCGCGCCTGAATTGTTCTTTCGTTACAGCGCCGAAGCCAAATCCCAATACTTCAACCCAATTGAACAGTTAGCGGAGGTAGTCCGGCGGATCGGTCCGAGCCTCGATCCAATTCCCTCCGGATCATGGATGACGTTCACACCCCACCCGGAGCTCCCGGGATTTCCAACGCACACGTTCGATACCATCCACAAAGAGCATTACTATTATCGCAATTACACTGGTATGTCGAGCCGCGAGGCGGAGTTGCAACTTCAGTTCCGCACTGTCCCCGGGCAAACTCTGGCCAGTTTACGGACCGACCTTATGCGCCTGCTCGATAGCATTAAGCGGGACCACCCGGCTTTCAATTACGAACTGACGGTGCCCGCCCGAGGCACAGAAGATGCCTGGTGCCAAGACCCGATGGAGT
Organism: Burkholderiales bacterium; assembly: GCA_050741415.1. Classification (GTDB taxonomy): domain Bacteria; phylum Pseudomonadota; class Gammaproteobacteria; order Burkholderiales; family SG8-39; genus DAHVFK01. The sequence continues at coordinate 6,857 of JBOIFB010000062.1, forward strand.
GCCCCGCCAACAGTCAGCTTGTTGCGGCGCTCGCAGAAGGACAATCCTTCGCTTGTGGCCAAGCTGCCACGGTCGGTGGGTGGGGACGCCTGGGTAATGTTGGTGACGGCAACATAATCGGGGAACTAGGAATTCCTACGGTGCAGTATGGGCCGGGCGACATCCGCATTTATCGCGAATGGCCAACACCTGACGAACGCGTCCGGCTTGAGGATTTGGAAACCGCAGCGAAGGCAATATGCCACGCAACAATGAGGCTTTGCAGCTAAACGAATAAACGCTCTCAACCTCACGTCACTTATTCCCACTCCCTATGTCAGCCGACCTGGACAAAGCGTAGCGCCGTCTTTGCATAGATCTTGGCGCAGTCGAGGACATCTTTTTCTATCGCATAATCGTCTATGCCAGACGAGAGTGTGGGTTGTGGTCCATAACAAACTGCCGGCACGCCTAAGGCGCGCCATCGACTAGCGTCGCTCGCCGGCAAACGGACGGTTGCACTGGGCGCCATTCCGCGCACATCTCTAGCTGCGGTTACAAAAGTTGCCACGAACGGCTGGTCCAAGGGTGACCAATTGGCGTCCCATGCTTTTAGCCTCCTCCAACTGACATGCTCCTGATTGGCGGTCGCCGCGGCCAATAGCGTCTCGAAGCTTGAAATTGGCAGACCCGGCGGCAAGCGCACATCGACGTTCGCCATTGCCGACGTCGCAATCTGGCTTATGAAGGTCCCACCGTTGATAGTCCCAGCGTTCACAGACAGCCGGAACGCCTCCGCATCGTCACTCGGAATTCCGGTAAGCCCGGGGGGCGGAACGACTCCGTGGTCGTTCAACTGGTCGATCGAGACCAGCGCTCGGGATAGCCGCACGGACGCGGTTGATCCTGTACGAGCGCGTGACGCATGTCCAGCACCTGCGGTCGCCGTCATCGAGTACCAAGCGACGCCTTTTTCCCCTAAGGCGATGCGCATCCACCCAGGTCCTTCTCCGCAAATTAGCGCATCGCCAACGACGTCTGGCCGCGTCGCCAAAAGAAATGCGGCTCCATTGTCCCCGAACACGCACTCGTCTGAGACCGCAGTGAAGGTGATACGTCCGGACCACTGGTTTGAATACCGTGCGAGTTCCGTGAACGCCAGAGCCATTGCGGCAACTGCTCCTTTCATATTGCCCATGCCGAGCCCGTAAAGTCTCCCGTCACGGCGAGTTAGAGCAAAGCGCGGCACTGTCCAGGACGACTCGTCGCCCGGCTCCATCGTGTCCATGTGCCCGTTGAAAACTAAGTGAGGACCGGCCTTTCCGCTCGAGATAGTCGACACGACATTTGGCATAGAGGGGTTCTTGGCGTAAAGCTGAACAGAGCATCCCTTGGCGCGGATGTATTCGACGAGTTTGCTGGCGACTTCGCTCGTGTTGCCAGGCGGATTAACACTAGGACACGCCACCAACGCGGCACACAGATCGACGAGTTCTTCGCTCGCATTCTCGATGGCCGCATCTAGAGCCGCTTCAAGGTTCATAGTTTTCCCCTCTCGATTGCCGATCATATCGCGGCCGCGTGCACCTGGCGTCGCCAGTCGCCAGCAGCGATTGTTCGGTCGCCACCCGATTGCGCGGAAATGCCCGCGCCGACGACGGCGCCGAAACGGGGGTCCCCGTCGTCGACGACCGCCACGTCATGTCCGCACTTACTGAGCTCGGCCACTGACACGTGGGTCGCGCCTACGAGCACCAGTCCGCCCTCGCTCCGCCAGCGCGGCGCGGCGATCGCTTCATGCAACGACATGTGCCGGTATCGCATCAAGCTCAGTACCTGAAGAAGCGTTTGTACCTGACCATCAGCGCCGGGAGTCGCCAGGGCAAGGACATATTCCGGCTGGACGATCATCGCAGGGGCCAGCGTATGAACGGGCTGCTTTGCTGGACCGACGTCGTTCGGTGCCGCCGTGAATCCGGCTGCGCGGTTATTGAGAACAAATTCGCCCTCGCGAACGAACGTACCCGCCCCAAAGTCGTCAAAAATACTCACCAATGAGGAAATGACGAGCCCTCGCGAGTCAGCAATGGCGACGCCAGCAGTATGAAGATAGGCACGAGGCCCTCCTTGACGCGACGCATGTACAAAGTTCACGCGAAGCGTCTCGTCGAGCAGACTCGCGCCATCGCGCGCACATCGGTCGCGGTACTTGAACACTTCTTCGGTGATTTCGATACCAACGTGGTCTAGCAACTCTGGGCTTGGCAGGCCATTCTTATCAAGCCAGCGCAGCGCCATGGCGAGGAGCACCCCCTGGCTCGGTGGTGGCTGCACGAACACTGTCCCAGTGTCCCACTTGACGCTTATGGGCTCGCACGTGCTCACGTGATGATCGGCGAGATCGCGTGTAGAAAGTTGGCCACCGTCCCTTTGGGCCGCAGCTGCGATCGCACTTGCGAGTTCTCCGCGATAATAGGCCGCCGCCCCTTTCGCCCCAATTAGCGCAAGGATCTGCGCGAGCCGTTCCTGCACGATCACTTCCCCTGGGGAGGCATGGAGCAGTGCCCACTTGCCGGCACCGCCGCGGATCAATCGGGGACGCTGCCTTTCGACTGCCGCGGCGAGCGACGGTGTTACTTCAATCCCCTCCTTCGCGTGGCGGATGGCGGGCTCTAAGACCTGAGATAGCGGAAGTCGACCCCAGCGATCGGCAAGGACCTGCCAAGCTGCGACCATACCGGGCACGGTGACGCTGCCGCCACCATCAGTATTCAGCTGCGGAACAGCGTGACGTGGGCTCCGGCCGACACCGTTCACTGCTGTCATCTTTCGGCATAAAGGAGCCAGTGGGTTTCCGGCATATAAGAGCCAGTCGATTTTCGACATATTGGAGCCAGTACGTTTTCGGCGTAATGGAGCCAGCCGGTTTTCGGCATATAGGAGCCAGTTGAGGGAGAGGCAGGGCATCTCGGTTTAGAGCGGCACCGCTACCCTTCGGGCCTTTTGCCCGAAGGAGAACGCGGTGAGCCGCAGGAGAATCGAGATGTATCAGTACCGTCAGGTCCTGGCGCGGCTGCGTCAGGGTGATACCGAGCGCGAGATCGCGCGGGCCGGCCTCGTGGGACGGCCCAAGGTGAAGGAGCTGCGCGCACTCGCCGAGCGCGAAGGCTGGCTTGCCCCCGAGGCGGCGCTGCCCGAGGACGAGGCGATCGCCCAGGCTTTGGGCGTGGCGCGCCGCGCGCGCAGCACCATTTCCGGGGTCGAGCCGTTTCGCGAGTTGGTCGAGCAGTGGGTCAGCCAGGGCGTCTCGGGCACGGCGATCCACGCTGCGCTCAAGCGCAGCCACGGCTACACCGGGAGCTACTCCTCGGTGTACCGGATGCTGTGTGCGCTGCGCGCGGCGCTGCCCCCGGATGCGACCGTGCCGCTCGCGTTCGCCCCGGCCGAGGCTGCGCAGGTCGATTTCGGCACAGGGGCCGTGCTCCTCGATCCGGCCACGGGAGCGCCGCGGCGCACCTGGTGCTTCGTGATGACGCTTTGCTGGTCTCGCCACCAGTACGTCGAATTCGTCTGGGACCAGATGGTCGCGACCTGGCTCGGTTGCCACCGCCGTGCCTTCGAATGGTTCGGCGCGGTCCCCGAGCGCCTGATCATCGACAACCCCAAGTGCGCCATCACCCGGGCGTGCGTTCACGACCCGATGGTGCAGCGCGCCTACGCCGAGTGTGCCGAGGGCTACGGATTCCGCATCGACCCTTGTCCGCCCGCCGACCCGCAGAAGAAGGGCATCGTCGAAGCCGGCGTGAAGTACGTGAAGCAGAACTTCCTGCCAATCCGGGAGTTTCGCGATCTGGCCGACCTGAACGCCCAGGCCCGGCGCTGGGTGCTCGAGGAGGCCGGAATGCGCGTGCACGGCACCACGCGCGAGCGGCCGCTTGAGCGCCTCGCGATCGAGCGCCCCTTGATGCGTGCGCTTCCGGTGATCGCCCCGGATCTCGGAAGCTGGCACGGCCTCACGGTTCATCGCGACTGCCACGTCCAGCACGAGCGGATTCTGTACTCCGTACCCTTTACGCTCGTGGGCAAGCGCCTGTGGCTGCGCGCCACCGACGGTTCGGTCTCGATCTTCGAGGACTACCGGCTGGTGGCCACTCATCCCCGCGGACGTAAACCGGGGCAACGCTTCAGCGTCACCGCGCACCTGCCCCCGGAGGCGCAGGCGTTCTTCCTGCAGGATCGCACCTGGTGCGCCAAGCAGGCTGCCGCCGTGGGCCCTGCGTGCGCCGAGTTCGTCGCGCGCTTGCTCACCGACCGTATCGTCGAGCGGCTGCGCGCCGCGCAAGGACTGCTGCGCCTCGCGAAGCCTTACGGCCGCGAGCGGCTGGAAGCGGCCTGCGCTCGCGCCCTGTACCACGCCACCATCCAGTACCGCAGCGTCAAGAACATCCTCGTCGGCGGCCACGACGCACTGCCCTTGCCCTCGGCAACCCAGAGCGCAACGGCGTACGCCACGGCTGCGCGCTTCGCACGCGACGCCCAGAGCCTGTTCGACACCGATGAGCCGCTTGCCCACTGAATCCGGGTTACCCACCGCGCGGCCTGCGTCGCAGGCGCGCCGCGCCGTGGATAACCCTGCTGTCGCAGTCCACGTCGTTTCCTCGTTGCTCAACCCAGAAGGAGTTTCAACCCCCATGAATCCCGTACCCGAGCTCTCCCCGCACCTGAAGCAGCTGCGCCTGTCCGGCATCCTCGATTCGCTCGAAGCGAGAAACCGCCAAGCGGTGGACTCCAAACTCGCCTACACCGAGTTCCTCGCCCTGTTGATTCAGGACGAGGTCGCTCGCCGCGAACAGAAGAAGTTCGCCCTCAGGCTGCGGCGCGCCGCGTTTCGCACCACCAAGACGCTCGAGCAGTTCGACTTCGAGCGCCTGCCCAACGTCAACCGCGCACTCGTTCACGACCTCGCCACCGGCCGCTACATGGCCGAGCGCGCTCCCGTGCTCATCGTCGGCCCCTGCGGCACCGGCAAGAGCCATCTCGCCCAGGCCCTTGGCCACTGCGCCGTGCGCCAGGGCGTGGACGTCGTCTTCGGCACCTGCGCCACCCTCACCGCGAGCCTGAACGCCGCGCGCGCCATCGGCGCCTATGACCGCAAACTCGCATCCCTCGCACGCGTGCCGCTCCTGATCATCGACGACTTCGGCTTGAAACCGCTTCGCCCGCCCGCCGACGAGGACCTGCACGATCTCATCGCCGAGCGCTACGAGACTACCGCCACCGTCGTCACCTCGAACCTCGACTTCACCGAGTGGGACCAGGCCTTCCCCGCCAACCGGTTGCTCGCCTCGGCCACCCTCGATCGGCTGCGCCACAACGCCTACTGCCTCGTGCTCGACGGCGCCTCCTACCGGGCTCCCAAACTCAGCCCCGCGGCAACCCGAACTGCGCTTGCAAAGGAAACTAAAAACACGCACTCTTAACCTCACCAGGATGCCCGTTTCCTTCACCCGAAACTGGTTCCATTACGCCGGAAATCCCTGGCTCCATTACGGCGAAAGGTGACACTCGTCTGGTGCATCTGCGGATCGCGCTTCTTCTTCTCGTTCTTCGTCGAGGAGGGTGCATCGATAATGGTCGCGTCCACGATCGTGCCCTTACCCACGATCAAGCCTCGCTCCGACAGGTGAGCGT
>JBOIFB010000063.1:0-12470 GCA_050741415.1 Burkholderiales bacterium
CAGCGAGTGACGGTAGTCGCCGCCGGGGCGCGCCCTGCGGTACAGCCTCGGCACGGTTTCAAGGTTGTGATTCATGACGTCCGGCGGCGCGGCGCCCAGGATCTCGATGGCCCGCTCGATCCGCCCTCGAAAGTCCGGCACCAGCACCTCGATGCGCGTGCGCGGCGAGCGCTCGCGCATTGCGCGGATGCAATCGACGAAATGCTGCGCGCCGCCGTCTTTCAAGTCGTCGCGGTCGACGCTGGTGATCACGACGTAGGAAAGCTGCAGGCGCGCGATCGTCTCGGCCAGGTGCAGCGGCTCCTGCGGGTCGGGCGCGAGCGGCCGCCCGTGCGCAACGTCGCAGAACGGGCAGCGGCGGGTGCAGATGTCGCCCAAAATCATGAAAGTCGCGGTGCCCTTGCCGAAGCACTCGGCGATGTTGGGGCAAGACGCCTCCTCGCACACCGTGTGCAGCCGCTGCGCGCGCAGGATGTCCTTGATCTCGTAAAAGCGCGAGTTCGGGCTGGCCGCGCGCACCCGGATCCACGCCGGCTTGGGCAGCGCTTCGCGCGGGACGATCTTGACCGGAATCCGGGCGGTCTTTTGCTGCCCCTTCTCCTTGACGCCGGCGTCACGCATCGCCAAGCCTCGCCGCGAGGATCTCCGCCAGCCGGCCGCCCAGCTCGCGCGGCGTGCCGGCCACGCCCAGGTCGCGCGTGCGGGTAACCGCGAGCCCGGGATAACCGCAGGGATCGATCGCGCCGAACGGGGACAGATCGAGGTCCACGTTCAGCGCCAGGCCGTGGAAGGCGCGCCCGCGCGCAACCCGGATACCGAGCGCCGCGATCTTGGCGCCGCCCACGTAGACGCCCGGCGCGCCGGGCCTGCGCGCGGCGTCCACCCCGTGCTCGGCGAGCAATTCGATCACCGATTGCTCGAGCATCGCGACGAAGGCGCGCACCTTGAGTGCGCGCCGCGCGAGGTCCACCAACGTGTACAGCACGATCTGTCCCGGGCCGTGATAGGTGACCTCGCCGCCCCGCTCCACCTTCACCACCGGAATTCCGTTGTCGCCGCGCGGCCCATGCGTCAGGTCGGCGCCGAGCCCGAGGGTGTAGACCGGCGCATGCTCCAGCAGCCACAGCTCGTCGTCGGTGGCGTCGTTGCGTTGCGCGGTGAACTCGCGCATCGCATCGAGCGCAGCAAGGTAGTCCACGCTGCCGAGCTGCTTGACGCGAATTGCCGGAGTCAATACGACGGCCATTACAGCACCATCACGACCGCCGGGTGATCGCACAGTTCGCGATACAGAGCGTCCAGCTGCTCGCGCGAGCGCGCCTGGATGACCAGCGTGAGCCCGAGATACTTGGCCTGCCGGCTGGGCCGCATTTCGATCGTCGCCGGCTCGAAATCGGGCGCGTGTCGCAGGACGATCTGCATCACTTCCTGCGCGAAGCCGCCCTCGCGCCGGCCCATTACCTTGATAGGAAATTCGCATGGATAGGTAAGCGCAGACTCGCGCACCTCGTTCATCAGGCGCCTCCTAGGCGGCCACTGGCTGCTTGCCGGCGCGCATCACCCGCTGCTTGAACTCCTGATAGAGCTGGTACATACGCCGGAACACCGCGCCGGGCTTGCCGTTTCCGATCGGCTTGCCGTCAAGCCGGACGATCGCCAGCACCTCCTTGGACGACGAGGTGATCCACAGCTCGTCTGCCGCGCGCACCTCGGCTTCGGTGATTTGGCCGAACTCCAGCGGGATGCCGGTGGACTGGGCCAGCTCCACGATGACGTCGTAGGTGATGCCCGGCAGAATAAGGTTGGACTTGGCCGGCGAGCGGACCACGCCCGCCTTGACGATGAACGCATTCGACGCCGAGGCCTCGGTCAGCTTGCCGTCGCGGAACATGACGGTCTCCGCCGCGCCGGCGTCGACCGAGACCTGCCGCAGCAGGCAATTGCCGATGAGCGAGATCGACTTGATATCGCAGCGCAGCCAGCGATTGTCGACCGCGCTCAAGGCGGCCGCGCCGCTCTCGACCAGCTCGCGCGGCGGATTGACCAGCGGGTTCGACATGATGAATACCGTCGGTGCAACGTCTTTCGGGAACGCGTGGTCGCGCTTGGCCACGCCGCGTGTGACCTGGAAGTAGATTGCCTGGTCCTCAAAGGGCTGCTCGGCGATCAGGCGCGCGATGATCTCCTTCCACTGCGCGGCGCTGTACGGATTCACGATCCGCACCTCGGCCAGGCTGCGCTCGAGCCGCCGCAGATGTTCGTCGATCCTGAAGGGCACGCGGGAATACACCGGCACCAGCTCGTATACGCCGTCGCCGAAAATGAACCCCCGGTCCAGGACCGGGACCGTCGCCTGCTCGATGGGCAGGAAATTGCCGTTCAGAAAGACCATGCCGTCCCCTTCACTTCATCCACAGGCGCAGTGTATCCCACCCCCTGCGGAAGATACCCGCAACGCCCACCGGCTCGAGGGCGAGCAGCGGGTATTCGCCCACGGGCTTGCCGTACAGCGTGAGCCGCAGCATGCCGACGCGCTGACCCTGCGCAACCGGCGCCACCAGCGGCTGCTGGGACAGCAACTCGGCTTTGAGTTTGTCCGCGTCGCCCTTGGGCACGCTGAACATGATTGCGTGGTCGAAACCGGCCTTGACCTTGCTCGCGGTGCCCTTCCAGACCTCGAGCGATTTCACCGTCTGATTCTTATCGTACAGCTTGACGCTATCGAAAAACTGATAGCCCCAATTCAGCAGCTTGAGTGATTCCTGCGCGCGCATCTGCTCGGAAGTTGAACCGAGCAGCACCGAGATCAGCCGGCGCGGGCCGTGCTTGCCCGACGCCACCAGGCAGTAGCCCGCCTCGTCGGTGTGCCCGGTCTTCATTCCGTCCACGCTCGGATCCAGCCACAGCAGCCGATTGCGGTTGCGTTGCGTGATGTTGTTGTAGGTAAAATCCTTCTGCGAGTAGTACTTTGCGTACTCGGCGGGAAAGTCCCGGATCAGCGCGCTCGCCAGCAGGTAGATGTCGTGCGCGGTGCTGTAGTGCTGCGGATCCGGCAGACCCGTCGGATTGACGAAATGCGTGTTGGTCATGCCGAGCCGCTGGGCCTCGCGGTTCATCATCTGGACGAACACATCCTGCGATCCTGCCACCGCCTCGGCCAGCGCGATGCAGGCGTCGTTGCCCGACTGGACCTCCATGCCCTCGATCAGCTGCTCGACGGTCACCGGCTTGCCGGGCTCGATGAACATGCGCGAGCCGGGCGCCTTCCATGCGCGCTCCGACACGGGGACCTGCTGCTGGAGGGAAAGCCTTTTTTCATGCAAAGCGGTGAACACCAGGTAGGCGGTCATCAGCTTGGTGAGCGAAGCGGGCTCGAAACGCTGCTCGGCCTTCTCGGAGCCGAGAATCTGGCCGCTCGACTGGTCAGCCACCAGCCAGGCGTTGCCGACCACCGTGGGCGGCTGCGGCATGCTGGCGGCGGCAAAGGTGCAAAAGCCTGACAGAAAGAGCGCGAAGAGCGTGCGGAGCATGGAGAACCTTCCGAAAAGCGGCGGATTATAAGACAGCGGCGAAACGACGGAACCGCTATCGGACAATGAATACGGGCTTGAAGTTCAGCTCGTTTTCGATGCGTTGCGCGACGGCACGCGCCTGGTCCTCGCTGCCATAGGGTCCCAGGTGCAGCTTGTACAGGCCGCCGCTTGCCAGCACGTGAATCGCATCCGACAGCCAGCTCAACTCGCGATACACGTGCACGCGGAAACTTTCGGCGTTCTCGCGCGCGGCGAACGCGCCAAGCTGCAGGTATACGCCGCGCGGCTCGTCGGCCGCCGCCGGCCGAGGCTCGAGCGGCGCGGCGGCGAGTGCCGTGGGCGCCGCTGCCGCCGCCGACACATCGGTCTGTCCACCCGGCACGACACTATCCACCTCCACCCGCGCGCTGCCGGCGGCGACGTAACCGAGCTTGTATGCCGCAGCGTACGACAGATCGATGATGCGTCCGGAATGAAACGGCCCTCGATCGTTGATCCGCACCACCACGCTCCTTCCGTTGGCGAGGTTCGTGACGCGCGCATAGCTCGGAACCGGCAGCAGCGGATGCGCGGCGGTCATTGCGTACATATCGTAGCGTTCCCCGCTCGAGGTCGGCTGGCCGTTGAAGCGCCGGCCGTACCAGCTTGCGATCCCGCGCTGTCGGAACGGCTGCAGCGAAACGAGCGGCACATACCTTTTCCCGAACACCTCGTAAGGGCGGTTGGCCGCCCGATTGAGCGGTTCGGCGCGCGGCTGCGCGTCGGCGATCCGATCCAGATTGGATGGCGGACTAGCTCCGGGCCCGTCGTCCTTGTAGTACCCGCCGCCGCGCGGCGGCGTGGTGCTGCAGGCCGCGAGCACGAGCGCGGCGAGCAGCGCGGCCGCAGCGCGCCGCGTCATGCCTGCTCGAACACCACGTTCCCGGCGACCAACGTGTAGCGCACCCGTCCGCCTAGCTCGTAGCCGATATAGGGCGTGTTCTTTCCCTGGCTGCGCAACGCGTCGGCGCTCACTCTCCATGTCGCGTCGGGATCGAACACGACTACGTCCGCCGGCGCGCCGGGCTGCAGCCTGCCGGTGTGCACGCCTAGAACGCGGGCCGCATCGCTCGTGACCCGCGCGAGCACCGTGGCGAGCGGCAGCTTGCGCTGCACGCCCCACTTCAATGCGAGCGGCAGGAGCAGCTCGAGCCCGGTCGCCCCAGGCTCGGCCTCGGAAAAGGGCATCTGCTTCTGGTCTTCGTCGACCGGCGTATGGTCCGAGCACACGCAGTCGATCGTGCCGTCTGCGAGCCCGGCGGCAAGCGCATCGCGGTCACGCTGGCTGCGCAACGGCGGCACCAGCCGGCAGTGGGAATCGAAGTAGCCGAGATCGAGATCCGACAGGTGCAGATGGTGGACGCCGACGTCGCAACTGATCGGCAGGCCCTCGGCTTTCGCATTGCGTACCAACTCGACCGCTCTGGCGCTCGAGAGCCGGCACAGGTGCACCCGGGTGCCGGTGGCGCGCACCAGTTCGAGCAGCACACCGAGGGCGATCGTTTCCGCGAATGCCGGGATGCCCGGCAGACCAAGGCGCGTAGCCTGCTCGCCGTCGTGCGCCACGCCCCCGCGCGCAAGCCAGCGGTCCTCGGCCCGCAACCAGACCGGAAAGCCGAAGGTCCCGGCGTATTGCAGCGCGCGCCACAACACCTGCGTGTCGGCAATCGGCTCGTCCGCCTGCGAAAACGCCACACAGCCCGCTTCGGCGAGCTCCGCCATTTCGGTCAGGCGCTCGCCGGCGAGCTTTACCGTAAGCGCGCCGACCGGGTAGACGCGCGCGCGCGACAGCACCTTGGCGCGCCGGCGCAGCATGTCGACCAGCCCAGGCTCGTCGAGCGGCGGGTCGGTGTCGGGCGGACAAGCCAGGCTAGTCACCCCGCCTGCGACCGCCGCATCCATCTCCGATTCGAGCGTCGCCTTGTACTCGTAACCTGGCTCGCGCAGGCGCGCCGCGATGTCTATCAGCCCGGGGGCGACGACCAGTCCCGTCGCGTCGATGACCCGGTCGGGTCTACCGGTCAGCGCCTCGCACAGACGACCATCTGCGATCGCCAAATCGCCGGCGGCGTCGCGTCCGCTCGCCGGATCGATCACCCGTCCGTTGCGGATCAGGATCTTCATCAGTTTCCCGCCACGATCGACATGACCGCCATTCTCACGGCGATGCCGAACGTGACCTGAGGCAGGATGACCGAGTGCGGGCCATCGGCCACCGTCGAGTCGATCTCGACGCCGCGGTTCATCGGCCCGGGATGCATAACGATCGCGTCCGGCTTGGCCAGCGCGAGCTTCTGCGCAGTGAGCCCGTAGTGCTTGAAGAACTCCTGCGCGCTCGGCAGCAACGTGCCGCGCATGCGCTCGTTCTGCAGCCTGAGCATCACCACCACATCTGCGCCGCGCAGGCCTTGCTGCATGTCGTTGAACACCGTTACTCCGAGCGCCTCGACACCTGCGGGGAGGAGCGTTTGCGGGCCGATCACCCGCACCTCGGGCGTGCCGAGCGTGGTCAGGCCGTGGACGAGCGAACGCGCGACGCGCGAATGCAGAATGTCGCCGACGATGGCCACCCGTAGTGCGCCGAAGTCCTGCTTGTAGTGCCGAATCGTGTACAAGTCGAGCAGGCCCTGCGTCGGGTGCGCGTGCCGCCCATCCCCCGCATTGATCACGTGCTCATGCGGCTTGACATGCTGCGCGATCAGGTACGGCGCGCCGGACGAGCCGTGGCGCACGACGAACAGGTCGGCCTGCATCGCGGACAGATTGGACACCGTATCGAGCAGCGATTCACCCTTGGTTTGCGAGCTGGCCGCGACGTTCAGATTGATGACGTCCGCCGACAGTCGCTTGGCTGCTATCTCGAAAGTGGTCCGGGTTCGTGTCGAGGGCTCGAAGAACAGGTTGAACACACTCTTGCCGCGCAGCAGCGGCACTTTCTTTACCTCGCGCTCGGTGACGCCCACGAACGAAGCGGCCGTGTCCAGAATTCCCGCCAGCACGTCGCGCGGCAGGCCTTCGATCGAGAGCAGGTGGCGCAGCTCCCCGTTCGCGTTCAGCTGCAGGTTATTCTGCATGCTGCAGCTCGAGCTTGAGCACCCCGCGGTCGTCGCGCAGAAGACGCAGCCGCATTCCTTTCGCCACTTCAATGGTGCCGCCGCAGTGTCGCGCGCAGATCGGCAATTCGCGGCCGCCCCGGTCGGCCAGCACCACCAGCGAAATGCTCGCCGGGCGGCCGTAGTCGAACAGCTCGTTCATCGCCGCGCGCACGGTGCGCCCGGTATAAATTACGTCGTCTACCAGCAGCAGGTCGCGGCCCTCCACCGCAAACGGGATCTGCGTGCGTTTGGGATCGTGCGCGAGGCCCTGCTGATGGTAATCGTCGCGGTAGAACGCAATGTCCATGGTGCCGAGCGGCTCGGCGATACCGAGTGCAGCGTGCAGCCTCTCGGCAAGCCAAACGCCGCCGGTATACAGCCCGATCATGGCCGTGCTCGGTTTCACCGCCGACCTGAGTTCGGTCACCAGCTGGGCGCACAACTTCTCGGCGTCAGGCAGAGGTTTCATCGAAATACTGCTGCAGAATGAGTTGCGCCGCATACGAATCGAGCTTGCGCGCTCTCGATGCTTGCGCCGCGCGGCGCGCACCGTAGGCTTCGCGCATGCGCGACTCGGCCTCGGTCGAGGTGTAGCGCTCGTCGACCTGCGCCACGGGCAGGCAAAAACGGGCCTCGAGCTCGCGCGCGAAGCGCGCGACTTTCTGCCCGAGCCGATGCGCACCGCCGTCGCTGCCCAGCGGCAGGCCGACCACTAGTCGCTCGGGGCGCCATTCGCCCATCAGCTCGGCAATCGCTGCCATGCGCGCGGCGCCGGCGGCCGCAATGGCCGGCAGCGGGTGCGCGCTGCGCAGGCGCGCATCGCCGACCGCGACTCCGGTGCGCCGCTCGCCGTAGTCGAATGCGAGCACCGCGCCGATGTTTGCCGGAAGTGGAGGCGTGAGGGAAATAGCTTGAGCGAGCGCCAGGCGGGGCGGCTGCCGTTCAGGCATGACCCGCTTCGTCCTGCAAGCGCGCGAAATCAATGCCAAGCAGCTCCATCGCGGCAGGCAGGCGCCGCTCCACCGGCGTGTCGAAGATGATCGAATCCTGCGCCTCGACCGTGAGCCACGCGTTCTGCGAAAGCTCGTGCTCGAGCTGACCGGGTGACCAGCCCGCGTAACCCAGCGTCACGAGCAGTTTCGCCGGCCCTTCGCCGCGACCAACCGCTTCCAGGATGTCCTTCGAGGTCGTCAGGCCGATCGCCTCGCGCACATTGAGCGTCGATTGCCAGTGCCCGGCGGGCGCATGCAGCACGAAGCCGCGGTCGGTCTGCACCGGGCCGCCGAAGAATATCGGCGCGCCCGCCAGGTCATTGTCTTTCAGCGACAGAGACAAGCGCTCGAACAGCGCCTGCAGCGTCATGTCAATCGGTCGGTTAACCACCACGCCGAGAGCGCCCTGATCGTTGTGCTCGCAGACGTAGGTCAGCGTCCTCGCAAAATACGGATCCGCCATGTTGGGCATGGCGATCAGGAAGTGGTGCGTAAGATTGATCGAGGTCACGCTTGCGGCTATTTTACCGTTTCCACCTTCCTGCTAGAGATTTTTTTCCTCGATGGTTCCTGCCTCCGGCATCCTGGTTTAGTTTGATTTTGCCGCGACCTGCGCGCCCACGATCATGCTGCACTGCATTTAGCACTCGAAGCGCTGCGCGCTGCAGCGTGGTCACTCGCCGCTATGCCTGCGGCCGACGAAGCTCGCGATGTGCCCTAGCAGCTGTTCCTCCTGGTAGGGCTTGCCGAGGAATGCGTTGGCGCCAACTTCCTGTGCGTAGGCGCGATGCTTGTCTGCGGTGCGCGAAGTAATCACGATAATCGGCACGGACTTCAGGCGCGGGTCGGCGCGCACGTTGCGCGTCAGATCGAAGCCATCCATGCGCGGCATCTCGATGTCGACCAGCATGACATCGGGCACCGTCTCCGACAGCTGCTCCAGCGCCTCGACTCCGTCCTTCGCGACAAGCACCTGGTAGCCCTCGCGCTCGAGCAGCCTGCCGGTGATCTTGCGCACGGTGAGCGAGTCGTCCACGACCATGACTTTCAATCGCGCCGCCGCGGGCGCAGGAATCTGCGTGGTGACGTGCGCCGGCTGCGGCCGCGGCCGCTGCACCAGCGCGACCGGGTTCAGGAGCAGGACGATTTCACCGCTGCCCAGCACCGTGACTCCTGCGACCCCGGGAACACGGGCGAGCTGCGGCCCAAGGTCCTTCACCACAACTTCCTGGTTACCGATCATCTCATCGACCAGCACCGCTGCGGCCTCGGCACCGGAACGCAGCAGCAACACGGGTGAGTAGCGACGTGCGGCATCACCCTGCGCGCTCGCCGGCTCGCCCAGCAGCTCGTGCATGCTGGCGAAAGGATAGCGGCGCCCTGCCCACTCGACGTGTCCGGCCGCACGCACCTGATCGAGCGGCTCCGGGCGAAGCTGCTGCACCTGCTCGATCATCACCGCAGGCAGCGCGAAGGTACGCGCGCCCGCCTTGACCAGCACCGCCTGCGCTACCGCAGTGGTGAGCGGCAGGCGGATGGTGAACCGGGTGCCGCGCCGCGGCGCCGACTCGAGCTCGATGCGCCCGCCCAAACCACCCACTTCGTCCTTTACCACGTCCATGCCGACGCCACGCCCGGCAATCTCGCTCACATGGTCGACGGTCGAGAAGCCGGGCACGAAAATGAGCTCTGCCAGGCGCTGCTCGCTGAATTGCTCGGCCGCGTCGAGCAGCCCGCGCTGCAGCGCCTTTTCGCGAATCTTCCCCAGGTCGAGACCGGCTCCGTCGTCGGCGAGCGAAATTACGATCTCATTGCCCTCCTGCCGCACGTCCAACAGGATCTCCCCCACCTCGGGCTTGCCCGCCGCAGTGCGCTCCGGCGCCGGCTCGACGCCGTGCGTAAGCGCGTTGCGCACCAAGTGCTCGAGCGGACCCGTAATGCGCTCGAGCACCGAGCGATCTAGCTCGACGCTCGCTCCGCGCAGCTCCAGACTGGCGAGCTTGTCGAGCTCTTTCGCGGTCTGCCGCACCAGCCGATGCAGCCGCTCAGACAGCGTCCCGAACGGGACCATGCGCACGCGCATCAGGTCCTGCTGCAGCTCGCGGTTCAGGCGCGCCTGCGCCGAGAGCGCGGCGTCGGTGTTGTCTACCATACGGGTCAGGCTCTGCTGCACCGTCGAGACGTCGTTCACGCTCTCGGCCATCATGCGCGTGAGCTCCTGGAATCGGGTGAAGCGGTCGAACTCGAGCGGGTCAAACTCGCGCGCGGACGCTTCGGCCTCTCGCTCCCTGGCCTGCATTTGCGATTCGGCGTGGATCTCGATTTCGCGCAGCTGGCCGCGCAATCGCAGGACATTCTCGGTCAAGTCTGCGAGCGCGTTCTTGAGCACGCGCATTTCCACCTCGATTCGGGAGCGCGTGATCGCGACTTCACCAGCCTCGTTGACCAGTTTTTCCAGTATTTCCGAGCGCACGCGCAACAAGCCGCGCGGTGCCGTTCGCTTGGGCGCTGCTGCGCCCGGCGGGGTCGCCTCAGCCCGAAGGGCCGGCACCTTTTGCAGTTGCTCGAGCAACATGCATAGGCGATCGAACGCGCCGTCCAGCGGCTCCAGCAGCTGAGGAGAGGCTCGCTCGAGCGCCGCAGTGCTTTCGACGCGCGCCTCCATGTCGTGAGTGAGTTCACCGACGCTCATCACTCCTGCCATGCGCGCGCTGCCTTTGAGAGTGTGGAGCGCGCGCTGCAAAGCCTTCGCGTGCTCCATCTTGGTCGGCTCCTTGCGCCAGGCGCGCAGCAGCTCGCCGGCCTGCGGTGCGAGCTCCGCCGCTTCCTCCAGAAACAGCGGCAGCAGCTGCGCGTCGACGTCGTCGTCGACGCGACGGCGGCGCCGCTCGGTCGGGCCTTCGGCGGGCGGTGCGACCAGCGGCGGCGCGCGGCCGGGAAGCGCCTCCAGCGCCCGGGCGAGATCCTCGCGGGCTGCGGGCGAGCGGCGCGCGGTCACTTCAGCGTGCATGTCGCGCAAGGCAGCGGCGCAGCGCGCGAGCAACGCGACCTCCGCAGACTCGACCGACGTGCCGCGGCTGCGCAATCGCAGCAATGCGCCCTCGAGCGCGTAGCCGAGCGCGTGCATCGGCTCCATCTGCACCGTGCCGCAGATGCCCGCCAGCGTGTGGGCCGCACGCACCAGGTCCTCGTGCACCGAGCCCGACGCGGCGACGGCTGCGAGTTCGCGCGCCAGTGTCTCGAGGTGCTGCTGGGCCTCGTTTACGAACACCGCGTATAGCGAAGGCGACAGCATCGCCTCGCCGACCGCCACCGGGGCTTCGCCACGCCCGAGACGCTCCGCGGCGGTGAGCAGGCTCTGGGCGTCAGGCTGCGGCTCGCCCCGGCGCAGCCGTCCGACCCAGTCGGCGAATGTCTCGCGCGCGAGCTCGATGATCTCGTGCAGCGCGAGGGTCGCGGCGCGCTCCTCGTGCAGCCACAGGTTGAGCAGTTGTTCGAGCGCCCATGCGGCCTCGGCCAGGCGCACCAGGCCCACCATGCGGCCGCTGCCCTTCAGAGTGTGAAAAGCGCGCCGGATGGCGGCGAGTTCCGGCATCGCGCCCGGGTGGGTGCGGCTCGCTGCGAGGTTTTCGGCGATCGCCGCCAGCACCTCGTCCGCCTCCTCAAGGAAGATCGCCAGCAATTCCTGGTCGAACGCCTCGTTGCTTGCCTGGAGCAGGCGCTGCGCGTCCGGCGAAGCGGACTCCGATGGGGGCGCGAGCTGCGCCATGGATCTCGCCAACGGGCTTTCGCGCTCGAGGCTTTCGGGCACATCGAGCTGCGAGAGCGCATCGCGCGCATGAAATCCGAGCGAGGCGTCCGCCACCAGCTGAGCGTCGTCTTTGATCTCGCCCAACTTGCCCCGCAGCCGCGCCTTGAGCTCCTGGTCCTGCGGCGCCTCGCGCAATGCTTCGTACAGGGCCTGGGTATCCCGCCTCTTTTGCTGCAATTCCTTTTCCACGCTCGGCGCTGAGTCCGGTCGCGCTGCGCCCACTGGACGCATCGCCGCGGCGAAGTCGGCCTTGCCGTGGCGCAGGGCGTCGATGTAGAAGCCGAGCCCGGACAGAATCTGCGCTACCGCCTCGAACTCCTCGAGCGCAGGTCGCGCGGCCGCGCCCGCGAACGCGCGTATGCGCTCGGCGCAGCGCTCAAGCGCAGCCTGCGCTTCCTTTTCGCCCAGCAGCGCGAGCGCCCCGGAAACCTGATGAATCACTAGACCCAGTGCCGTGAGCTCCGCTGCTCGCGTGGGGTCGCGGAAGTAGGTATCCAGCGTCTGTTCGATCCGGTGCAGGTTCGCTTGCATCTCCGCCAGAGCGCTGCCGAGCGCGAGCTTTTCTTGCGCGCGCTGCATCATCGCGTTGATCAGCTCGGCGCTGGGCAGTTCACCGGTAGCCTCGGCGTTGAACACCGCCACCGCCAGGCGCGACTGCATCACCTTCACCTGGCGGTCGAAATCGGGCGGCAGCTGGCGATAGTTCTCGGTCGCATTCTCCACCACCAGCAGCGCGGTCGCGACCTCCATCGCCGCCGCGTCGGACAGCCGCCTGGGCGCGGCCTCGAGTTCGGCGGCGACGCGCGCGATTTCGCGCGTGAGACTCGCGAGGTCGAGATTGCCGAGTCGCCAGCCGCACTCCGCGACCGCGCTCGCGTGCTGCGAGAACGCCGCGAGCGCGCTGTCGATGCCTGCCACGTACTTGTTCCAGGCCTCCTTCGCATTGCCGATCGCCTCCCGCAGGGCCAATGCCATCGGCACGCGCTGCGAGATGTCGGGT
>JBOIFB010000064.1:0-12312 GCA_050741415.1 Burkholderiales bacterium
CTTCGCAGACGTCAGCGCCGCGGAACTGCTCGAGCGTTGCGGCCAGGTCCCGCTGCCGCCCTACATCACCCACGCGCCCGACGCGAGCGACGCCGAACGCTACCAGACCGTGTACGCCGAGCGCCCGGGGGCGGTCGCCGCACCGACCGCCGGGCTGCACTTCGACGCCGCGATGCTCGAGCGCGTCGCCGCGCAGGGCGCTCACATCGCCAGGGTCACGCTCCACGTGGGCGCAGGCACCTTCCAGCCGGTGCGTGCCGAAACCGTCGAGGCGCACCGCATGCACCGCGAGCGCTTCGAAGTGCCGCAGGCCACGGTGGACGCGATCGAGGGCGCACGCGGCGCAGGCGGCCGGGTCCTCGCCGCGGGCACGACCGCTTTGCGGGCGCTGGAAAGCGCAGCGCGCGGCGGCCGGCTCGAGGCCGCAGCGGGCGACACTGACCTGTTCGTGTATCCGGGCTTCGCGTTCCGCGTCGTCGACCGGCTGCTGACGAATTTTCATCAGCCGAAGTCGAGCCTGTTGATGCTGGTCGCGGCATTCGCCGGCTACGCAAACATCCGCCACGCCTACGCGCACGCGATCGAGCGCCGCTACCGCTTCTTCAGTTACGGCGACGCGACGTTGATCGAGAGGGCAGCCTGAAGTTCGAGATTTCGCATCGCGACGGCGCGGCGCGACGCGGCCGGCTCGTTCTTGCGCACGGCGCCGTCGATACGCCGGCGTTCATGCCGGTGGGCACCTATGGCGCAGTCAAGGCGATGGCGCCGGCCGAGCTGGCCGAGATCGGCGCCCAGATCGTGCTCGGCAACACCTTCCACCTCTGGCTGCGCCCAGGGCTCGAGGTGATCGAGCGGCACGGCGGCCTGCACCGCTTCATGGGCTGGAGCGGGCCGATCCTGACCGATTCGGGCGGATTCCAGGTGTTCAGCCTCGGCGCTCTGCGCAAGATCAGCGAGCAAGGCGTGCACTTCGCCTCGCCGATCAACGGCGACCGGCTGATGCTGACGCCCGAGGAGTCGATACGCATCCAGCGCGTGCTCGGCTCGGACATCGCGATGATCTTCGATGACTGCACGCCCCACCCTGCCACCGAAGACGAGTCCGCACGCTCGATGCGTCTGTCGCTGCGCTGGGCCGAGCGCTCGCGGCGCGCCTTCGCGGATTCGCCCAACGCCCTGTTCGGCATCGTGCAGGGGGGCATGTACGAGCCGCTGCGCGACGAATCGCTCTCCGGCCTGATGGCGATCGGATTCGACGGCTATGCAGTGGGCGGCCTTTCGGTCGGCGAGCCGAAGCAAGATCGCAGCCGGATCCTCGCGCACGTCGCGCCGCGTCTGCCTTCCGGGCGGCCGCGCTACCTGATGGGGATGGGCACTCCCGAGGACATCGTCGAGGCCGTGTCGCACGGAATCGACATGTTCGACTGCGTCCTGCCCACGCGCAACGCGCGTAACGGCTGGCTTTTCACGCGCCGCGGCGACGTGAAGATCCGCAACGCCCGCTACCGCGACGATACGCGGCCGCTGGATGAATCCTGCGGCTGCTACGCCTGCCGCCATTTCAGCCTTGCCTATCTGCATCACCTGCAGCGCACCAGCGAGATTCTCGGCGCGCGCCTGAATACCCTGCACAATCTTTACTATTACCAGGGGCTGATGCGCGAGCTGCGCGAAGCCATCTCGAGCCAACGCCTGGCCGAGGTCTCGTCGAGCATTCTCGCGGTGCGCCGAGCGCCGATGCTATAATCGCGCGCTTTTCCCGCCCTACCAGGGAGTTAGCTGTGCTGATCTCCTCCGCTTTCGCGCAAGCTTCCGGCGGCGCCTTGGGTCAATCCGGATTCCTCGGCCTGCTGCCGATCGTCCTGATGTTCGGGCTGCTGTACTTCCTCATGATCCGCCCGCAGATGAAGCGCGCGAAAGAGCAGCGCCAGATGATCGAGGGTCTGCAGAAGGGCGACGAAGTCGTCACCTCGGGCGGCATGGTCGGCAAGATCGCCAAGCTGGGGGAAGCCTATCTCACGGTCGAGATCGCCCCCAACACCGTAATCAGCGTGCAGAAAGCGTCGGTGCAGACCCTGCTGCCCAAGGGGACCATCAAATCGCTGCAGTGACCGGCCGCCGGGCACGCGACCGAACCTAAATCGATGAACCGCTTCCCGACATGGAAGTACGCGCTGATCGGGTTCACGATCGTCCTCGCGTTTCTCTACACGCTGCCCAATTTTTACGGCGAGTCGCCGGCGGTCCAAGTTTCCAGCGCGAAGGCGACGGTCAAGGTAGACGACGCTCTCGTGTCGCGCATCGAGTCGGCGCTCAAGTCCGCCGGCATTCCCTACACGGGCTTGCTGCTCGAAGCGAGCGGCCTGCGGATGCGCTTCGCCGACACCGATGCGCAGCTCAAGGCAAAGGACCTGATCAGCAAGACCATCAACCCGGATCCGTCGAACACCTCCTTCGTGGTGGCGCTGAACCTGATTACATCGTCGCCTTCGTGGCTTACGGCGATCCACGCGCTGCCGATGTACCTCGGCCTGGATCTGCGCGGAGGCGTGCACTTCCTGCTCCAGGTCGACATGCAGGCCGCGCTCGCAAAGCGCCTGGAAGGGATCGCGGGCGAACTGCGCCGCGACTTGCGCGACAAGGACATTCGCTACCATGGCATCTCGCGCGACGGGGACACGATCAGCATCCGCTTCAGCGATCCGGCGATGCGCGCGCGCGCGGAGGAGCGCATCCTGGCTACGGAACCGGACCTCTCGTTCGACGAGCGCGGCGAGGGGCAGGAGCTGCTGCTGGTCGCGAAATTCAAGCCGAGCGCCGCAAAGTCCACCGAGGAACGTGCGATCAAGCAGAACATCACGACCCTGCACAATCGGGTAAACGAGCTCGGCGTGGCCGAACCGATCATCCAGCAGCAGGGCGCCGACCGGGTCGTCGTGGAACTGCCCGGCGTGCAGGACATCACGAGGGCAAAAGAGATCCTCGGGCGCACCGCGACCCTCGAAGTAAGACTCGTGGACGGAGACGCAATGCGCGGCGGCAGCAAGCTGGGCGACGACATCTTTCCGGAGCGGCACCGCGACGGCAGCGTTGAAATGGTCCCGGTGAAGAAGCAGGTCATCATCACCGGTGATCAGTTCACGGACGCGCAGGCGACGTTCGACCAGGACCACCGGCCGGCGGTCTCGGTGCAGCTGAACGACGCCGGCGGCGCCATCATGCGCCAGGTGACGCGCGAAAACCTGCGCCACTTGATGGCGATCGTCCTGTTCGAGAAGGGCAAAGGCGAAGCGATTTCCGTCGCCACGATCCAGGGCGAGTTCGGCAGCCGCTTCCAGATCACCGGCAGCTTCACCCCTTCGGAGACTGCCGACCTGTCGCTGCTGATCCGCGCAGGCTCGCTCGCGGCGCCGATGGATATCGTGGAGGAGCGCACCGTTGGTCCGAGCCTGGGCAAGGAGAACATTCAGAAGGGCTTCGATTCGACCAGGTGGGGCTTCAGCGCCATCGTAGTGTTCATGTCGATTTACTACTCTCTGTTCGGCGTCGTCGCCGCGGTTTCCCTCGCATGCAACCTGCTCTTCCTGGTGGCACTGCTGTCGATGCTGCAGGCAACCCTGACTCTGCCGGGAATCGCCGCGATCGCCCTCGCGTTGGGCATGGCGATCGACGCCAACGTGCTGATCAACGAGCGAATTCGGGAGGAGATCCGCGGCGGCGCCACGCCGCAGGCCGCAATTCACGCCGGCTACGAGCGCGCCTGGGGCACCATTCTCGACTCCAACATCACCACTTTGATCGCCGGCCTCTCGCTGCTGATCTTCGGCCAGGGGCCGGTGCGCGGCTTCGCGGTGGTGCACTGCCTGGGCATTCTCACCTCGATGTTCTCGGCGGTGACGGTGTCGCGCGGAATGGTCAATCTGACCTACGGCCATCGGCGCCGCGTCGCCAAGCTGGCGATCGGCAACACGGCCTGGAAGTAACCCGGGATAGAGACACAGCATGGAATTCTTCAAGATCCGCCGCGTAATCCCGTTCATGCGGTATGCGTTGATCTTCAACGTCATATCGCTGCTTACCTTCCTCGCCGCGGTGTTCTTTCTGGCCACCAAGGGCCTCAACTACTCGATCGAATTCACGGGCGGGACGCAGATCGAGGTGCACTACAAGGATAGCGCCGACACCGAGAGCATCCGCCAGACGCTGCAGAAGGCGGGCTACAAGGCGGAAGTACAGAACTTCGGCTCGTCGCGCGACGTGCTGCTGCGCATGCCGATCGAGAAGGGCCAGTCGACCTCGGAACTGTCGCAGAAAATCTCGCTGCTGCTGCAGGGCCAGGACAAGAGCGCAGAAGTACGCCGCGCCGAGTTCGTCGGCCCCCAGGTCGGCGCGGAGCTGGCCCAGTACGGCGCCCTCGCGCTGATGGTGACGGCGATCGGCATCGTGCTGTACCTCGCGCTGCGCTTCGAGTGGAAGTTCGGCCTGTCGGCGATCATCGCCAACCTGCACGACGTGGTGATCATCCTGGGCTTTTTCTCCCTTTTCCAGTGGGAGTTCTCGCTGCCGGTGCTGGCCGCGGTGCTGGCGGTGCTCGGCTACTCGGTCAACGAGTCGGTGGTGGTGTTCGATCGGGTGCGGGAGAACTTCCGCAAGATGCGCAAGGCGTCCACGCCGGACGTGATCGACGCCGCGATCACGGGCACCATCTCGCGCACCATCATCACGCACGGCAGCACGCAGGCGATGGCGACCACCATGCTCTTGTTCGGCGGCCCGGCACTGCATTACTTCGCGCTCGCGCTAACCATCGGGATCCTGTTCGGGATCTACTCCTCGGTGCTGGTGGCGAGCCCGCTGCTGATGTGGCTGAAAGTCAGCCGCGCGCAGTTCATCAAGCCGACCAAGAAGGATCGCCGCGACGAGCACGAAGGCGCGGTCGTCTGACCGGAGGCGTCAGATCCGCCTGGCGAGCCCCGCCGCGAGCCCGACGTAGCGCGCCGGGGTGAGCGCAAGCAGGCGCTTCTTCGCCGCCGCGGGAATCGGCAGCCGGCGGATGAAGGCTGCAAGCTGGCGCCGGTCCAGGCGCTTGCCGCGCGACAGCGCCTTGAGCTTCTCGTAGGCCTCAGGCACGCCGTAGCGCCGCATTACCTGCTGCACTGCTTCGGTCAGCACTTCCCAGTTGGCGTCGAGGTCCTCGGCCAGCCGCCCCGGGTCCGCCTCGAGCTTGTTCAGCCCGCGCAGGCAGGCGACGCAGGCGATCAGACTGTAGCCGAGCGCGCTGCCGGCGTTCCGGAGCGCGGTCGAGTCCGACAGGTCGCGCTGCCAGCGCGAAACCGGCAGCTTGTCCGACAGGTGGCGCAGCAGCGCGTTCGCCAGGCCGATGTTGCCCTCGGAGTTCTCGAAGTCGATCGGATTGACCTTGTGCGGCATGGTGGACGACCCTACCTCGCCCGCTTTCGACCGCTGACGGAAATAGCCGAGCGAAATGTAGCCCCACAGATCGCGATCGAGATCCAGCAGCACCGTGTTGGCGGCAGCAAATGCGTCGAAAAGCTCGGCGAACGAATCATGCGGCTCGATCTGAATCGTGTACGGGTTGAACTCCAGCCCGAGCCGCTCGACGAAGCGGCGGCAGAAGCGCTCCCAATCGACCCCCGGATAGGCGATCACGTGCGCGTTGTAGTTCCCCACCGCACCGTTGATCTTGCCCAGGATGCGAACGCCCGCGATCCGGTCGCGCGCGCGGCGCAGCCGGTGCACGAAATTCGCCATTTCCTTGCCGAGCGTGGTCGGCGACGCGGGCTGGCCGTGAGTGCGCGAGAGCATCGGCAGCGCGGCGTGCCGGTGCGCGAGCGCGCGCAGCGCCGCGATCAACTCCTGCAGCTGAGGCAGCATCACGCCGTCGCGCGCCTGCGACAGCATGAGCGCGTACGCCAGGTTGTTTACGTCCTCCGAGGTGCAGGCGAAATGGATGAACTCGAGCGCGCGCCGCACTTCGGGGTCGCCGCCGAGCCGGCCTCTGAGCCAGTACTCGATCGCCTTGACGTCGTGGTTGGTCTGCGCCTCGATATTCTTGATGTGCTCGGCATCCCGTTCGGAAAAGCCGGCCTCCAGGCGCCGCATCGCACTCGCCGCATGGCGCGAGAAGGGCTTCAGCTCGCGAATTGCGCGTTCCGCGGCGAGCGCCCGCAGCCAGGCGATTTCGACTTTCAGGCGGGCACGTATCAGCGCCTGCTCACTGAATTGCGCCCGCAGCGCGTCGACGGTTTTGGCGTACCGGCCGTCGAGCGGCGAGAGCGCGGTGAGCGGGGATGGCATTTTTTTCGATCGCGGGCTCTTGACGCCGTATTATAAGGCTCATGCCCGGCCCGGCCTCTCTTGCCCGCGTCGCGCGCGAGGCGCGCGCATGCCGGCTGTGCGTGAAAGCGCTGCCGCTGGAACCGCGCCCCGTCTTCCACGTCGGCCTCCGCGCCCGCGTGCTGATCGTCGGCCAGGCGCCGGGGCGCCGGGTGCACGAAACCGGCATCTCGTGGAACGATCCTTCGGGCGAGACGCTGCGCGCCTGGCTCGGCATCGAGCGCGAGGCGTTCTACGACACCGCGCACATCGCGATCGTGGCCACCGGGCTGTGCTACCCCGGGACCGGGCCCGGCGGCGACCTTCCGCCGCAGCCGCAATGCGCGCCAACCTGGCAGCCGCGCTTTCGAGCGGCGCTGCCCTCGCTGCGCCTGACGCTGCTGGTCGGCAGCCACGCCCAGGCCTACTACCTCGGCAAGCGGCGCAAACGCACCCTCGGCGACACGGTGCACGCCTGGCGCGACTACCTGCCCGGGTACTTCGCGTTGCCGCACCCCAGTCCGCGCAACAGGCTGTGGCTGAGGAACAATCCCTGGTTCGAGCGCGATGTCATCCCGGCGCTGCGCCGGTGCGTTGACAGAGCATTGCGTTGAAGCGCGGCGCCGGAAGGTATAATCCGCGCCCCACCCCCGCGAAGCATCGGCATGAAACTGCTCGTCTCACTCCTCAGTCCTTACGGGCGCAAGGTGCGCATCGTGCTTGCGGAAAAGCGCATCGAGTGCGAGCTCGAGCTGGTGGACGTGACTCCCGCCGAAAGCCCGCTCAACGCCCACAACCCGCTCGGCAAGATCCCGACCCTGCTGCTGGATGACGGCAGCGCGCTATACGACTCGAGAGTGATCGTCGAATTTCTCGACGCCGTCTCTCCGATCGGCCGTCTGATCCCGAAGGGCAACCGCGAGCGCGTCGCCGTTCTGCGCTGGGAGGCGCTGGCAGACGGCGTGCTGGACGCAGGGGTGCTGATGCGCCAGGAGACGCTGCGGCCGAAAAAGGAGCAAAGCGCTGGCTGGATCGAACGCCAGCGCGGCAAGCTCGAGCGCGGCGTGGCGGAAATGGCGCACGATCTCGGCGAGCGCGACTGGTGCCACAACGAGCGCATCACGCTGGCCGATATTTCGCTCGCCTCCTGCCTCGGCTGGCTCGCGTTCCGCCTTCCCGAGCTCGACTGGCGCGGCAAGTACGCCAACCTCGCGCGCCACTACGACAGGCTGAGCCAGCGCCCCGCGTTCGCCGAGACCGCGCCCAAGTAAGCCCCCTCGCAGGCTAGGCGATGATCGCGCCCCCGAGGCAGACTTCGGCGTCGTAGAGCACGACCGACTGGCCTGGGGTCACCGCCCACTGCGGCGCATCGAACGCGACCGAGATCTCGCTCCCCGCCACGCGCCCGAGGGTGCAGGCCGCGTCGGCCTGGCGGTAGCGGGTTTTGGCCTCGTGGCGCAAGCCCTGCCGCGGCGGCGCGCCCGCGATCCAGCTCGCGTCGAGCGCCTCGAGCGACGTGCGCAACAGCAGCGGATGGTCGTGGCCCTGCACCACGGTGAGCGCGTTGGACGCCATGTCCTTGTGCGCCACGTACCAGGCCTCGCCCGCGCCGCCCTTCGCGCCGCCCAGGCCGATCCCCTTGCGCTGGCCGATGGTGTAGAACGCGAGCCCGATGTGCTCGCCGACGCGCCTGCCTTCCGGCGTCACGATCGGCCCCGGCTTTTTCGGCAGGTAGCGGTTGAGGAACTCGCGGAACGGGCGCTCGCCGATGAAGCAGATCCCGGTCGAGTCCTTCTTTGCATGGTTCGGCAGACCCGCCTCCAGCGCCACGCGCCGCACCTCGGGCTTGCGCAGCTCGCCGACCGGGAACAGCACCCGCGCGAGCTGGGCCTGGTTCAGGCGGTGCAGGAAATAGCTCTGGTCCTTGTTGCGATCGGCGCCGCGCAGCAGCTCGACGCGGGCGTCCCTGCGCCGCGTGCATGCGTAATGACCGGTGGCGATCCGCCCCGCGCCGAGCCGCAGCGCGTGGTCGAGGAAGGCCTTGAACTTGATCTCGGCGTTGCACAGCACGTCCGGGTTGGGCGTGCGGCCCGCGGAATACTCGCGCAGGAACTCGGCGAATACGCGCTCCTTGTACTCGGCGGCGAAATTCACCGCCTCGAGCTCGATTCCGATCGCGTCGGCGGCCGCGGCGGCGTCGATCAGGTCCTGGCGCGTCGAGCAGTACTCGTCGTCGTCGTCGTCCTCCCAGTTCTTCATGAACAGGCCGACAACCTGGTAGCCCTCGCGCTTGAGCAGCAGCGCCGCGACCGAGGAATCGACGCCTCCGGACATACCCACCACCACGCGCTCGGCCATGCCGGCGCCTCAGGCAAATTCGCGCGACAACACGTCGAGCGGGAAGCGGGCCCCGGCAAGATAGTCCGCGACGCAGCGCGCCACCAGCGGCGAGCGATGCGCGGCGCGGCGCGCTGCCAGTTCCCCGGGCGTGAGCCAGTGCGTGGCGACGATTTCCTTGTCCAGCCCGCGCGCGGCGTCGGGCCCGCTCACGCTGCCGGCAAAGGCAAAGCGCAGGAAGGTCGTGTCCGAAGGCTCATGGCGCCAGCGGTAGATCCCCACCAGCGCGCTTGGCTCGAGCGCGTGCGCGGTCTCCTCCAGCGTCTCGCGCACGCAGGCCTCGAGCAGGGACTCGCCAGGTTCGAGGTGCCCCGCCGGCTGGTTCAGCACGCGCTTGGCGTCGGCGATCTCCTCCACGAACAGGAACCTGCCGTCGCGCTCGATGACCGCGGCGACCGTGACGCTCGGGCGCCAGACTCCCGTCATGCCGCCTTCCGCGTGTTCTTGCGGATGAACGCCGCCATGCGCGCGACGCCTTTTTCGATTGCCTCCTTGGAAGCAGCGTAGGAAAACCGCAGGTGCTGCCCTTCGTCCGGCACGCGCATGCCGAAATGGATGTCGGCCAACAGCGCGACGCCGGCCTCGTTCAGCAGCCGCTTCCTGAATTCCTCCGAATCCGCCGCGCCGATCATGCGGCAGGCCTCGGTCACGTTCGGCCAGACGTAGAACGCGCCGCCCGGCACCAGGCAGCTCACCCCCGGAACCTCGTTCAGCAGGCGCACGATCAGGTCGCACCGCGAGTGAAAGCTCGCCTTCATCGCCTCCGCCGCCTCCTGCGGTCCCTTGATCGCCTCGACCGCCGCCCATTGCGAAATCTGCGAGGCGCAGGACTCGGTGTTCGTGATCCAGCGCGTGAACATCGGCGCGAGCATCGGATTCGAGGCGAACCCGATGCGCCAGCCGGTCATGGCCCAGGTCTTGGAGGCGCCGTCGGAGATGACGGTGCGCTCGAGCATCCCGGGAACCTGAGCGATCGAGAAGAACGCTTCCCCGTACACCAGCCTGGAGTAGATCTCGTCGGCGTAGACCCAGACCTGCGGGTGGCGCTTGAGGATCGCAGCGATCTGCTCGAGCTCCCTGCGCGAGAGCAGCCCGCCGGTCGGATTGTGCGGATAATTCAGGATCAAAAGCCGGGTCCTGGGCGTGATCAGACGCTCCAGCTCGTCCGGATCGAACGAGAAGCCGCGCGCCTCGCGCAGGTGGATCGGCACCGGGCGCGCTCCGCTGGCAAGGATCTGCGACTCGTAGATCGGGAACCCCGGATTGGGGTAGATCACCTCGTCGCCCGCGCCGTGGTCGGTCACCGACAGGATGGCGTAGGCGATGAAGGGCTTGGCGCCGGCGGCGACCACCACGTCGGCCGGTCGGATCGGCAAGCCGCCGCGCGTGCGCGAGATGTAGGCGGCAGCCGCCTCGCGCAGCTCGTCGATCCCGGCCGAGGGCGTATAGCCGTGCTTGCCTTCGCGGATGGCGCGGATCGCTGCCTCCTGCACGTTCTGCGGCGCTGGAAAATCGGGCTGGCCGATGCAGAACGAGATGATGTCCTTGCCCTCGCGGGCGAGCTCATTCACCTCGGCGAGCACGACGAAAGCGTTCTCGGTTCCGAGGCTGCGGGCACGGCGGCTGATCTCGGGCATGGTGGGGGGCCTGGACGGGGAAAAGACGAATTTTAGCCGATGGCGCTATCATTGCCCGATGCTGATCAACTGCGTCGCATACCAGGACGGCAAGAGGCTGTCCGAGATCGACAGGCGCGAGATCCGGGCCTACCTCTCGCGCCCGGACTGCTTCGTCTGGGTCGCGCTGCGCGACACCGACCAGGCCGAGCTGCAGGAGATGAAGCAGGAATTCGGCCTGCACGAGCTCGCGGTCGAGGACGCGCTGCACGGGCACCAGCGGCCCAAAATCGAGGAGTACGGCGACTCCCTGTTCGTGGTGCTGCACGCGGTCGAATTCGCGGACGACGAGCTGAGCGTCGGCGAGCTGGATGTGTTCGTCGGCCCCAACTTCGTGCTGTCGGTGCGCAACCATGCTCACAAGGGCTTCCAGGACGTGCGCGCGCGCTGCGAACGCGAGCCCGAGCTGCTGCGCTTCGGCTCGGGCTACGTGCTCTACGCGCTGATGGACGCCGTGGTCGACCGCTACTTCCCGGCGCTGGACGGGCTCCAGACCAAGCTCGAACGCATCGAGCAGGAGATCTTCGGCGGCCGCCTGGCGCGCGCAAACATCGAGTCGCTCTACGCGCTCAAGCAGGACCTGATGACGCTCAAGCACGCCGCCGGGCCGCTGCTCGACGCGGTCGGCAAGCTCCACGGCGGGCGCGTGCCGCACGCGTGCGCCGGCATGGGGGAGTACTACCGCGACGTGAACGACCACCTGGTGCGGCTGAATTCGACCATCGACTCGGTCCGGGACACGGTGACCACGGCCATGAACGTGAACGTCTCGCTCATCTCGCTGCAGGAGAATGAGGTCACCAAGCGCCTCGCGGCCTACGCCGCGCTGGTCGCCGTGCCGACGCTGATCGCGGGCATCTACGGCATGAACTTCAAGGCCATGCCGGAGCTGCAGTGGAGCTTCGGCTACCCGCTCGCGCTCGCCGCGATGGCGGTCATCGACGGCTACTTCTGGTACCGCTTCAGGAAAGCAGGATGGCTCTGAGCTTTCGAAAACTGCATCCGCACTTCGCCGCCGAGGCGGGGCAGATCGACCTGCGCCGGGTAAACCAGCGCGGCACGCTCGAGGCGATCCGCGCCGCAATGGACGATTACCGCGTGCTGGTATTCCGCGCGCAGCTATTCAGCGACCAGGAGCAGATCGCGTTCGCGCAACGCTTCGACGGCGAGCTGCACGCCAGGACAGGCGCGGCGGCGCTGGGCGCCAACCGCTTCGGCAACGAGGCGCTGACCGACATCTCCAACCTGGCCGGCGACGGAAGCATCATGGCGCGCGATGACCGCAAGCGCCAATACGCGCTCGGCAACCGCCTGTGGCACACCGACGCTTCGTTCCAGGATCCGGCGGGACGCTACTCGATGCTGCATGCGCGCGTGGTGCCGGCGGCGGGAGCGGACACCGAGTTCGCCGACATGTGCGCCGCCTACGACGACCTCGACGACGCGACGCGCGCGAGGCTCGAAGGCCTGCGCGTGCACCACTCCATCGCCTACTCGCGCCAGACGCTCGGCTTCGAGTTCTCGCCCGAAGAGGCCGAGTTGCTGAAGGGCGCGATCCATCCCCTGCTGCGGATCAACCCGCGCAGCGGGCGGCGCTCGCTCTATCTCGCCTCGCATGCGTCGCGCATCATCGACTGGCCGGTACCGGAAGGGCGGCTGCTGCTGCGCGACCTCACCGAGCACGCCACCCAGCCGCAGTTCGTCTACCGCCACGCCTGGCGCGTGAGCGACCTGGTGATCTGGGACAACCGCGCCACCATGCATCGCGGGCGCCCGTTCGATGACGCCAAAGAGCGGCGCGAGCTGCGCCGGGTGACCACGCTCGACATCGACGCGCCCGCGCGGGCCTGAACGCCTAGCCCGGCGCGTGCCGCCTGAGTACCCGCCCCGCGCGCGCGCCGCT